>JBBQGO010000256.1:0-4512 GCA_038323125.1 Pyrinomonadales bacterium | reverse complement strand
ACCGCTATTACTTGATCAAATGTTAGGCTTTCGCCATCGAGTACGATCTGGGGGTTCATCAATAGAAAAAGACTAGCATAAATCAAGCGTGATTCGGAGCAATAGGCTTAGACCAAAACTCCAGCCTTGAATACCGAGCGTACCAGATTGCCGCCGAATTCACCGGACAGGAGTCTGTAGTCGTCGCAATCCAGTATCAGCATATCAGCTCGCTTCCCTGCCTCGATCGACCCTACCATGTCTCCGAGGCCGATTGCGTATGCGGCATTGACCGTGGCGGCGTTTAGCGCCTCAGATGGCAGCAGCTTTTGATAACGGCATGCTATTGCCATCGCCATCGGCTGCGAAGGGCACGGGGCAGAACCAGGATTATAGTCGGTCGAGAGCGCCAGAGCGCATCCGGCATCGAGCAGCTTTCGCGCATCGGCGAAATGCGAACTTCCGAAATTGAAATTAACCGTAGGAGTAACGATCCCTATAGTTTGCGATCGGGCAAGCTGTTTGATCTCATCATTCGAGATGGCGTCAAGATGATCGATGGTTGTGGCTCCCATCTCGATGGCCAAACGGCTGCCGCCGAGGTTTGTAAACTCATCAACGTGAGCCTTTAGTCCAAAACACTTCATATCGACAGCAGCAGCAAAAAGCCGCTTGGTTTGTTCAAGCGTGAACGCACCATTCTCACAAAACACATCAATAAATAACGGTGTCTTTTCAAAAAATTCGGACAGCTTATACCAATCCCGAACTTCGGGAAGCATTTTGTCGCAGATCAGATCAACGTACTCATCAGGATGATCCTTATACTCCGGCGGTATGGCGTGCGCGGCAAGAAACGTCGGAACTACATCCATTGCGTGCGTTCTATCGAGCTCGGCGATAGCGTCAAGCATCTTCATCTCGGTTGCCGTATCCAGGCCGTAGCCGGTCTTGATCTCGACGGTCGTTGTCCCGCACTCCAACATCTTATCCAGACGCTCACGGCTCTGAGCTACGAGTGCCTCCAATGGTGCCCCGCGGGTCTGCCGAACTGTTGAAATAATCCCTCCACCGTTTGCCAGGATCTCGAGGTAGTCCGCTCCCTGGATTTTTAACTCAAACTCATTTAACCTATCGCCCGCGAACACGATATGCGTATGCGGATCGACGAAACCCGGACACACGACCCTGCCCTCCGCGTCGATCGTCTCAGTCGCCTCGAATTTACGCAGGATCTCCGCGGTTCCACCTACCTCAATAAACTTGCCTTCCATGATCGCCGCCGCACCATTCTCGATGATCCCCACATTCCGCATCGAATCACCCCGTTTTGGCCCGCCACTTGACGAGCAAGTGACGAGCTGGCCGGCATTGCCGATTATCAGATCTGCTTTCATATGGAAAATTGGCAGCCGCGTTCTTTCAGCGAACGCGGAGTTCAAGGCGCAGGACCCTAATGTACGGAGGGGCTCCTCAGAAATTGTTCGAGTGGTGGCATCGTAAACAACGAACCTTTGCAGGCACATACACCGCCGTTCTGCGTCCGCCCAACAAGCGGACTCGATTCCGACGTCAAGTTCGTCCAGCGGGTCATCTCAGAGATTTGAGATCTTATGGGTTCGTCTCAGCGATTTGCTTGTGGATTTGATTTACTTCCATTAATGCCGCAGATCCGTACCACGGCACGAGTTCGACGATCATCATTCCCGATTTAACGACAGGATCGGTGTCGACGAGGGCCCGGGCCTCATCCTCGGTCTTAACGTTTAGAATAAAGAGACCGCGAAATGACCTGTCGTTCTTTCCGAACGGCCCGGCAACTGAGAGTTTTCCTTCATTCGCCAAGCGCCCAATGTTCGCAAGATGCCCCCTAAACAATTCTTCACGATCCTTGCCCTTTATTTCCCCGTCCTTTGGCCCCGTTCTCAGGATCGCCAGAACATAGCTTCTCATCCCCATTTTATCTGCCCCGACCTTTTTCGCGAGAGCAGCGTCAAACTGTGGATTCTTAAGCGATGCCTCAGGAGCTTGCGCGAATCCGGAAATAGCGGCCAGTGCAGCCATAGCAAACATTGCAACGATATTTCTTGTTGTCTTCATAATATAGATTCTTACGCTAAATTTACGGAAATGTTACCACGTTTTCACTCGTGCCAGATTATCGCTATGATAATTTCAATGATATGAAAAGAACCATCAAGGCCCCAACGGGCAATGCGCTAAGCTGCAAAAGCTGGCTTATCGAGGCCGCATATCGAATGATCCAGAACAATTTGGACCCGGATGTGGCTTTTGATCCCGCCAATTTGATCGTTTATGGCGGCCGCGGCAAAGCGGCCCGTGATTGGGAGAGCTTTGACGCGATACTCGCGAGTTTGCGTGAGTTGAACGAGGACGAGACGCTGCTTGTGCAGTCCGGCAAACCCGTAGGTGTGTTTCGATCGCACGCGGACGCTCCACGCGTACTGATAGCGAACACGAATATCGTCCCGCACTGGGCGACGCAGCAGCAATTTGACCAATATGAACGCGACGGGTTGATGATGTACGGCCAGATGACCGCAGGGTCGTGGATATACATTGGTACGCAGGGGATATTGCAGGGTACTTATGAAACGTTTGGCTCGCTTGCGCGTCAGCATGGGTGGGGAAGCCTCAGCGGAAAGCTTGTTTTGACCGCAGGGCTCGGCGAAATGGGCGGTGCACAGGCACAGGCGATCACCTTTAACGGCGGAGTCGGCCTATTGGTCGATGTCGACCCGTGGCGGATCGATCGAAGGCTGCAGTTGAAGCAAGTGGACGTCGCCGCAACGGACCTCGACAACGCTTTAACACTGGCACGGGAAGCTGTTGATAATAAACAGGCTAAGTCTATCGCACTACGGGGCAATGCCGCTGACGTGCTGTGGCAGATCATCGAGCGTGGGATCGTGCCTGACGTGGTCACTGATCAAACCTCGGCACACGATGTTCTTTATGGTTACATTCCCGTCGGCCTTACTATCGAACAGGCAGACCAGCTCAGAAAAACGGATCAAGGCGAATACGAAGGCCGGGCAATGGCCTCGATGGGCCGCCACGTCGAAGCAATGCTCGAGTTTCAGCAACGAGGCTCGGTCGTGTTCGATTACGGCAACAACCTGAGACAGCGGGCTTTCGATAACGGCGTAGCCGATGCTTTTGACTACCCCGGCTTTGTCCCCGCATTCATTCGCCCATTGTTCTGCGTCGGTAAGGGCCCGTTTAGATGGGTCGCACTATCCGGCGATAAAGACGACATATACCGGACGGACGAGGCCATTATGAACTTGTTTCCCGACGACGACCACCTCGCCCGATGGCTGACGATGGCGCAGGAGCAGGTAGAGTTTCAGGGATTGCCGGCACGGATCTGCTGGCTCGGCTATGGCGAGCGGGCGAAGGCGGGCCTAAAGCTAAACGAGATGGTCGCCTCGGGCGAACTAAAGGCTCCGATCGTCATCGGACGCGATCATCTCGATTGCGGCTCGGTCGCGTCGCCCAATCGCGAAACAGAGTCGATGAAAGACGGGAGCGACGCCATAGCTGACTGGGTCTATTTGAATGCAATGATCAACGTCGCCGGCGGGGCGACCTGGGTCTCACTGCATCACGGAGGCGGCGTGGGCATCGGTTATTCGCTGCACGCAGGACAGGTCATCGTCGCCGACGGCACCCCTGAGGCGGCAAGACGGATCGAACGCGTCCTGACTACCGACCCGGGAATGGGAGTCATCCGGCATGCCGATGCGGGTTATGAAGAAGCGGTGGAGTTTGCCAAAGAGAACAACGTCAAGATCCCAATGAGAAGATAAAACATCGCTGCGCAGATCCGGATGTGGCTTAGCCGACGACGTTACCGGCCGCGCGGCTGCTGCCCGAACATTGCGCGTTTTTGCGGATTTTTCTCCAGATAAAATGATTTTATCTGGAGAAAAAGGCCGACTTTCGCGAGCTGAACTAGTCCTTTCTTGAGATAAAAGGGCATTTTCTCGCGGTCGAACGGTCCTTTCTCAAGATTTAAACGGTAAAGCTCCAGTCCGGACGGTTTTTTCTGGGGATGATGGTGTTTTTTCTCGAGGTGGGAGGGGTTATCCACGAGATAGATGGAGTTTACTTGAGAACAAATGGCTGCATAGCTCGCAACTTGGGGCCGACGGCTCTGGTAATAAATTATCCCTAAACAGCGAAACTCACGAGACTCTCAAGACCCTCAAGACTCAGCAACCCTTACCGCTCAGCCGTTTCGGACCTGCACCGTCCACTCTTTAGGCTCTCCAGTGCGATTTGCGTTTTTTCGTTTTATTCGCGGGCAAATTCCTAATGAGGAGATCGGCTCAAACTTGAGCCTCCTGTTGTTTCGACATGGCCGACTCGGCCGGCCGCGCAACTGCCTCCTGCGGGTAAAAAGACCAGTAACCCGAAAAATCCTTTCGAGTATAAGCTCCGGCATTCGGGTGCTGAAGCGGATGATCCGGAATTTCGTTCCAAGGCCCGATGTAATACTCACCGAGA
>JBBQGO010000255.1:0-4519 GCA_038323125.1 Pyrinomonadales bacterium | reverse complement strand
CTTTTAACAACCTCACAAAGCGGGACAACAGTTCCTGGGGTACTTTCACCGACGGTTTTGAAACGTCATATTTGAACAATCGCAAGGTCCCATTCACAGGCGGGACGTACGACATACTTAACGCGACCGGCAATGTTGTTGAGAGCATATTTCTTTCTTCACCCTGTGCGCTCCCTTGCCGCACGTATAATGACACAAAGAAATGGAGTTTCGATGCGGCGGGCAGGATGACGTACTCGGAGCACACCGGGCCGTGAGCTTCGCCGCCGCGTGAATTCCTCATAAGTTCGGACTGCCTCCTTCGGTTTTATGCCTATAGGCGATCTCACGCTTATAACTCCCATCCTGCTTGCGCGAAATACTATTAGAGAGTAAATTAACCCAAGTTTCATATTGCTTTCCCCGGCCCGGCACCGTGCAGCCTCCCCAACTGTAACACGCGGGCGTTTGCGACAAATTTTCAGGAGGCACCTTCGGATGAAAAATCCTTTTCTCGAGAATTTCCGCCCGTATATCCCGGACAGCGTCACAAACATGCGCGAGCTGACGCCCGCGCCGCTAATCGTTGGTGTCTTGCTTGGCATTGTTTTTGGGGCGTCGTCGCTCTATTTGGTGCTAAAGGTGGGGCTGACCGTTTCGGCCTCCATTCCGGTTGCGGTTATTTCCGTGACGCTTTTCCGCATCTTGTCCAAACTCGGGGCTCGTGATGCGACCATTCTCGAGCACAACATTGTTCAGACCACAGGATCGGCCGGCGAATCGATCGCTTTCGGTATCGGTGTAACGATGCCTGCGATACTCATTCTTGGTTTCGATCTCGAGGTCTGGCGTGTGACGATGGTTGCTGTGCTGGGCGGGCTGCTCGGCATACTGATGATGATCCCTCTGCGCCGCGCGCTCATTCGCGATCAGCATGGGTTGCTCAAGTACCCGGAAGGCACGGCGTGTGCTCAGGTATTGATCGCAAGCGCGTCCGAGGAGTCCCGGGCCTACTCTGAGATCGCGCAAAAGGGCGATTCTACGGCGGCACGCGGCGGTATGATCATCGCGACCGGATTCGGGATCGGATTTATCTATAACACGATAATGAAGGTGTTCAGCGGCTGGCGCGAGTATCCGACAAAAGAGTTTGACGCACCGCTCCAGGGCGGTTCGGTCTCGATGGAGAATAACCCGGCGCTGCTCGGTGTGGGCTACATCATCGGGCCGCGGATATCCGGGATCATGTTCGCAGGCGGCGTGTTGGCATATTTGGTGCTGATACCGCTGATACGCTATTTCGGTGCGGGATTGACCGAACCGCTTGCCCCGTCGACCGCGACACTGATCCGCGACATGGCGATCGAAGGGCCGTCGAGCATTCAAAGCACATATATACTTTACATCGGTGCCGGTGCAGTCACGGCAGGCGGCATTATAAGCCTCTTTCGATCGCTGCCCACGATCTGGAACGGCATCCGGGGCGGCATCTCGGACTTTCAGGCAAAACGAGCGAGCAAGGCTAACGGAGACGGGAACGGCAATGCCATCCCGAGGACCGAGCAGGACATATCACTCAAGTGGGTGGTCATCGGGATACTTGCATTGATCATCGTTATTACGTTCCTGCCCGCTCTCAAGATGAATATCCTCGGCGCCGTTCTGATAATCATCCTTGGGTTTTTGTTCGTGACGGTCTCATCGCGGCTTACGGGCGAGATCGGGTCGTCGTCAAATCCTATTTCTGGAATGACGGTCGCGACCCTGCTGTTTACGTCGCTTGCGTTTCTGCTGCTTGGCTGGACACAGCCGGATCCCTATTTTGTGACGGCTCTGAGCGTTGGCGGCATCGTTTGCATCGCCGCGTCGAACGGCGGAACAACGTCGCAGGATCTGAAGACAGGCTTTTGGGTTGGCGGCACTCCATGGAAGCAGCAGACGGCCATCCTGGTCGGCGCCCTTTCGTCCGCCCTGCTGCTGGGACCGATCTTGATCCAACTCAACGATTCGTCTTCGGTTTACCAGCAAGTCGCTCCGACGGCGTTCGCCGCTGAGTTTCAGGTGCCTGAGAGCGAACTGGTGCGCAACGGTTCGGAGTTTCGGGCCGAACGAGCGGGAGGCTATCTGGGCTCGACCGATTCGGCAAACTATCGCGTTTGGCATAACACCGACGCGGGGCGCGGCTCTCCGGGTAAATACCTCGTCAACCCGCAAGGCAGGCCAACCTACCTCGTCGATCCCGGCATCAACGGCGTGATCGCCGAGACGCAGACCGGCGTGGACGAAGCGGGCAATCCGATCATGCAGTCGGTCGAGAAATATCGTGCGCCGAAGGCGACCCTAATGAGCTACATCATCAAGGGCATACTTAGTCAGCAGCTGCCGTGGGCACTAGTGCTTCTGGGCGTGATGATCGCCGTTACACTTGAGCTGTGTGGAATTTCTTCGCTTGCTTTCGCCGTTGGATTGTATCTGCCGATCTCGGCATCGGCACCGATCTTTTTCGGCGGCATGGTCCGGTGGGGAGTTGATAAATATCTAAAACGCAAATTTGCGGATAAGGGACTCACGGACGAAGAGTTTATCGCTGAAACGGACAAGAGTTCAGGCGTTCTGCTCGCATCGGGCTATATTGCGGGTGGAGCACTGGCAGGCATTCTGATCGCCTTGTCGGCGGTGTATTTCGGCGACCTGATCGATTACTTTAACAAGGCGTCTGAGGCAACAAATCCGTTCTTTGCCGGCGGCTATGCCGACATTCTCGGAACTGTGCCGTTTATAGTCCTGGCAGTGTTCTTATATATGGTCGGGCGAGACCGGTGGTTTGACGGTAAAGCCACAGAAAGTGAGGGAGATCCGCCGCCCCCACCGACATACTGACCTGTTGAAAAAAGTGTTTTACTTGTTTGTGCGCGACACGCTATAATTACATTTAGCGTGTCGCTCTTTTATCTCCCTCGACCGTCGGCCATTTCGTCAATAAGTTTTACAAGATGAAAAGTTCCCCTATCGTTTCGCATATTAGATTGGTATGGTTATCGTCCATTTTGATATGTGCTGCGATTATCGTTGGCTGCTCGGTGGCCGAATCTAGGGTTGAACCTTCCGCCGACGTGGCACGATCTGCTCCGGACACCGCCGCGGCAGAAGCCGCACCGGCACCCCGCGGAGCAACTATCCCTATCGACCCCAACGGACCGGCTGACACAGTCCGTGCGTTTTACCAGCACTTGCGTGAAAACCGTTTTCGCGAAGCCCTTTTTCTAACGAACCTGCGGCCGGCGATCGAAGGCCTTACCGATAACGAGCTAAAGGACTTCGCTCTTGATTTCGAAGCCATCGCGGGTCAGGTTCCGGCCGAGGTCGAGATAAATGGCGAGATCATCACCGGCGATCAGGCCACGGTCACCGCCAACCTTCCGGACAATGAATCCGAAAAGCATGAGATCCAGTCATTAAAGCTTAGAAAAGAAAACGACGTTTGGGTGATCGTCACGGTTGATGACGAGGCTGCCCGGAAGATCAAACAGGGCGGTAAGAACTACTTCTATAACCTTCGAATTGAGACGCATCAGGAAGAGGCGCGGAAGATGCTCGAACGCATCTCAAAAGCGCAATTGGCCCATTCGCTGCAAAACGGCGGCATGTTCACCGATGCGGAAACCCTTATAGCAGGAGGTCTTCTTCCTGAAGATGTTCGCACTAGTGTATCAACGGGTTACGAATATGTGATCAACACAGCCGCGGACAAAAAGTCCTATTATGCGACAGGCACTCCTGCCGAATACGGAAAAAGCGGAAAGCTCTCCTTTCTTCTTCAGCTCGACGGCAAAGGTATCTCGCATGTTACGAGCAGGGACAACCGCGGCAAGACCTTGCGATAACGGCAGCAGAAAAAGATTCCGCGTTTGATGTTATTGAAAAGAATGTATATATTTTAGGCACCGCTTTTTTTTAAGCCCCTCAAAACCATGTTACGTAAGCTGATAACCAGGTTTAATCGTTCGCTGTCCGAACGGATGGTCTCTTCGCGACGGCGCCATCAGGCACCGATGAAAGTTTGGTTCGATCCGGACACGAATACGGAACGTGCTAGCGACTTAGCTCGGTCCGCCTGCATCCTGGGCGAAACCGTCGATCTGAGCCGTACGGGGATAGCGTTCCTTGTGCCTTCGATCCGTTTAAAGGAAAAATATCTTGTGGGTCAGGAACGTGAGTTGAACATTGAAATGGACCTGCCGACCGGCAAGGTCCAAATGAAGGTTTCAGGCCGCAGGTATGAAAAGGTCGGTGTCCACATCTCGACCGAACGGTTTCTCGTCGGCGCTCACATCGTTAGCCTTTCAGGCACTGACAAAGAGAATTACGAAAACTTTTTGCGGGTCGGGACGCGCCGTTTGAAAAGTTCAGCGGCAAGCCTTGAGTTGCGGGCTGACAAGTACTAGAGTCCTTTGAATAACCCGAACCTTCTCATGGTTTGCAAGGAATCCCGATTTTTTTGAAAAGTCGGGGGTTAATTGTTTGAGAATTTGGTGATTTC
>JBBQGO010000254.1:0-4530 GCA_038323125.1 Pyrinomonadales bacterium | reverse complement strand
GAATGTCAGGAATTGACTGAAAAGGGCCTACTCGACGAAGATTGATCTTTGATCGATGATCAGGGCCGCCGCAAATTCTCTCCTCTCGATAATATACCCCCAACAATGCAGAGTCTGTTCGCGTCAGGTCATTGGCCTTGACGCCGGCGCAGCCTGCGCCTCCTGTTGGACGGCAACCCGCATATTTGACGGCACCGAAGTGATCTGTGCGAAATGCGGCTCGCTGCAGGGCACTGTAAACGGCGATACGTTGCGCCGCTGCTTTGACTGCGTCGATCAGCACTTTGATACCGCCGCGGCAGTCGGTGTTTACGAAAAGGCCCTGGCGGCATTGATCGTGAATCTCAAGAGCGAGCCCCATCTCCCATCCAGGTTGAGATCAGCGGTCGAAGCGAGATTACGATCGACTGTGATCGGCGATGTTGACGTCATCATCCCGATACCACTCTCACGACAGCGTAAGCACGAGCGGGGTTTTAATCAGGCGGAAGTTATCGCCGCTGTCGTGGCGAGGGAGCTACACAGCCCCATCGATCGCTCAAGCCTCTGCCGAAAGGTCCACACACCAGCCCACCGCATAGCCATGGACAAACGGGCGCGCGAACTAACAGTAGCGAATGCTTTTGAAGTGGTCCGCCCCAAGCTGCTCGCGGGCAAGAGCGTTCTCCTTGTTGATGATGTCTTTACGTCCGGTGCGACCGCGTCGGCATGTGCAAAAGTCCTAAAGAAAAACGGCGCCGGCCCGGTAAATATCTTTACCCTGGCCCGCGCCGTTCTGCATTAAGCACGCCAGTTACGGGTTGTCCTGAGCCGGCAGCGGAATATCACCCGCTGTTCCCCACTGCAATGCATAGAGCGAGTTGTTAGAGCTCCGGCGAATGTACCAAACACCGGTCGACGGCCTGAATACACCGATGTCCTCACGGCCATCACCATCATAGTCGCCAACGACTGGGATGTCAGTGCTGACGCCCCATTGCGAAGCCTCCAGCGTACCGTTCGAGCTTCGCCGCGTGTACCATGCGCCGGATGACGGCCGGTAAACAGTGTGATCGATCTTGCCGTCGCCATCGAAATCACCGGGTGCGGGGACATCGCCGTTAGTTCCCCATCGAGTAGCGACGAAGCCGCCGCTTGAGCTATTTAGCCGGTACCAAACCCCGTCACCCGGCCGCCAGACGGCGATATCGTATTTTCCATCACCGTCATAGTCGCCTGCGACGGGCTGGTCGCCGGCTATACCAAATACGGTAGCTTCGAACTGCTCATCGGAAGACCGAAGTGTATACCACACGCCGGTCGACGGCCTGAACACCGTAAAGTCCGATCTCGCGTCTCCATCAAAATCGCCTGAAACCGGAATATCGCCGTTCTGGCCCCAGCCAAAAGTTACCACCGTCCGCGAATCGCTAAGGAAATAATTCCACGTGCCGTTTGACGGGCGAAAGTATGCGAGGTCAACCACGTTATCGCCATCGTAGTCTTCGGGGACAGGTATGTCGCCGGACGCTCCCAACTGCTGCTCGCGAATAGAATTATTTGAACTATTGAGGACGTACCAGAAACCGTTGGAGGGGCGAAACACGCCAATGTCCGTTTTCAAGTCGCCATCGATGTCGGCGGACGCACGGGCACGAACGATCTTATCGACCGTTCCGCCGTGGCCGAGCACATAGAGTTCTCCGTTCTCGTCCTCGGCAAAGCTTGTAATATTGCGGCTCGTATCCAGCAGAACTGTTTGCTGGCCGTTATTCCACAATAGGATCTCGCCTGAGCAATAGTCTCCATAGATATAACCGCCAGCCGGCAAGTTGCCCTGGTTGCCGCGATACACGTATCCGCCGGTTATCGAGCAACGCGGATTCCCCGCCCCCGCACTGCTATACTCAAACACCGGGGCTACGTAATTCGGCGGAAATCCACAGCCGTCGATGTTCGTACATTGATTACCTTCATAGATACGCCAGCCATAGTTGCCGCCGAGCCCGATGATATCGACTTCCTCCCACGAGCCCTGTCCTACGTCGCCGGCCCATAGTTGATTCGTTCCGCCCCGATCAAACGAAAAACGATAGGGATTACGAACTCCGACAGCGTAAATCTCGTCCCGGCCGGGCGTTGCACCGGCGTAGGGATTGTCTGGCGGAATGTTGTATTGAGGTACCTGCTGAGGCGGCACGCCGTTTATATCCAACCGGATAAACTTGCCCAGCAGCTGTTCCAGATTCTGGGCGTTGTTCGATGGGTCGTTGCCGCTGCCGCCGTCACCAATGCCGGCGTATAGAAAACCATCCGCCCCAAATGCCGCGGTGCCTCCGTTATGATTGCTAAAGTTCGGATGGGGGTTCGTGATTATGATCTTCTCAGTGTCATCCGCTTCGTTCGGATTCGATGAGGCTTGATACTCAGCTATCTGGATCGCTCCGTCCGGCTGTCTTGTGTAATAAACGAAGAACCGCCTGTTGCTGCCGTAGTTGGGGTGGAAGGCTAGTCCGAGAAGGCCGCGTTCGCCGCCGGCAATTACGCGGGTCTGGATATTGAGGAAGGTCGTTGGTGTATTCTGACCCGGCTGGACCACCCGTATGATCCCGCCCTGCTCGACGATAAATAGGCGGTTGGTCTCATCCCCGGCGTTAGTCATAAAGACCGGAGAGTTTAACCCGCCTGTAATAAACGGCTGAAGACGTATTGTGAATGGTGCCGGAACGCCCTGAGAATATACACCGCTGACAAATAGCATGATCGACATGGCCGATCCGATAAACAGATTTTTCATAGTCTCCCCTTGTAAGTTACCCGTTTCCATGCGAAGTCCACGTCCGGAAAGTATCCAGGCCTACTGGAACCTTACCGTTTAACCGATCTCCGCGCTATTAACGCAATTTTGCAGTTCGACGCTTACGTCCGGGGCCCGTGTTGTCTGATAAATGATCACAGACGGTACTGGACGTTCTTTTTGCGAAGTTCGGCGTCCTGGTTGTTAATATTTTGCAGCCGCATAGTAATATCGGCGGTCATGCGCATATCTGCACGGACACCATTCATCAGGTGAAAATGGCCGGCCGCCGCTATCATTGCGGCATTATCCGTTGAAAGGTGATTTGACGGGAAATAGACGGGCACTCCGAGGCGTCTGCCTGCCTTTTCAGCCGCTTCGCGGAGCTCCATGTTGCAGGCGACGCCGCCCGCGACGATTATCGTCCGGGGCTTAAGATCGTTGGCGAGCTTCTCTAGGGTAGTGACGAGCGCGGTGACAACCGCGGCCTGAAAGCTTGCCGCGAGGTCCTTGATCGCCTGATTGGGCTCTGCGCCGGCCGACACGGGCACGATGTCGTTTTCGCGAATGTGACGTGCAACGGCCGTCTTTAATCCGCTAAAGCTGAGGTCAGGGCGCCCGTCCGAGATCTTTGCCCTCGTAAATCGAATGCCGGACGCATCGCCGTCTCTTGCAAGCTGTTCTATCACGGGGCCGCCGGGATAGCTTAGGCCAAGCATTTTCGCGATCTTATCAAAGGCTTCACCGGCCGCGTCGTCGCGTGTTCGCGAAACGACCTCGTACTTACCCTCCTCAGGGATGTGAAAGATGTTAGTGTGGCCTCCGGAGACGATCAACGCCATCGCCGGATAATCGACCGTGGGGTTTTCAAAAACGACGGAGTACACATGTCCTTCGATATGGTTAACGCCGACGATCGGTATGTCGAGGGCGAAGGCGAGCGATTTGGCGTAGCAAACGCCGACCAGCAGCGATCCGATAAGCCCCGGTCCCTGGGTCACGGCGATGCCGTCGATATCGCCCATCCCGACATTCGCCCGCTCCAACGCCTCGGCGACGATCGGCTCGATCTTTTCCAAATGCTCGCGCGAAGCGAGTTCCGGCACGATGCCGCCCCATGGCCGATGCAGTTCGATCTGCGACGCTATCACCGACGAAAAGATCTCGCGTCCGTCGCGTACGACCGCAGCAGCAGTCTCGTCGCACGAGCTTTCAATTCCCAAAACCAGCATTTCTCTAGCTTATCAAATGAACAGCGTCGCAGCGTCTCGGGAGCGGCCGACGATCGCAATGGCAGACAGAGGGGTCTCAGGAATTAAGATCCCGCGCCTATCCACGGTTAAATGATTTATTTGCGTCGCAGGCGTAAAATAACGTGAACGCGCAAAATAAGAAGTACCGACACTAGCTAATGAAAGACCGCCTTACAAAATCCGCATATCTGAGATATTTGAAATGCCCGCAAGAGTTTTGGCTATCGGTCCATCAGCCGCTGCTCTTTGCGTCGGCGGACACCTTGGAATATGAACACCTGCGACAGCAGGGTTACGCCGTGCAGCAGCTTGTGCGAAAAATGCAGCGGTTTCAGCCGAACGGCGTAAGTGCCGTGGATCTCGAACGCGTATTTCAGACCTCCGATCTTTATGCCCGGAGCGATATCGTGGTCACCAATAGCTCCGGCGGCCCGGCAAGTATTTTTGAGATCAAGGCCTCGGCGTCCGTCAAGGACGAACATTACGACGACGTGGCCTTTC
>JBBQGO010000253.1:0-4533 GCA_038323125.1 Pyrinomonadales bacterium | reverse complement strand
GACAGGCAACGGGGACCGCTTTGTGCTCGATCTCGTAAAAGACGCCGAAAAGCCGGCAGTCCTGGTCCTTAACAAGATAGATAAACTCAAGGAAAAGCGTGATCTGCTGCCGCTTATCGAAAGCTACGCCAATGAACATGAATTTGTTGAGATCGTTCCGGTATCGGCCTTGAAAGGGGACGCCGTAGACAATCTTCTGGATCAGATCGTCAAACATCTGCCCGTCGGTGACGCCATATTTGCCGCTGACGAACTCACCGACCAGCCTGTCCGGATGATGGTGGCCGAGATGGTCCGCGAAAAGATACTGATGGCCACCGGCGAAGAGATACCGTATGTCACCGCGGTCGTCACTGAGGTGTTCGACGAGACCGATCCCGAGATAGTCCGCATATACTGCGCCATTTATGTCGAGAGGGCATCGCAAAAGAAAATTATCATCGGGAAACAGGGTGCCCGTCTCAAGGACGTCGGCACAAAAGCCAGAATCGACATGGAGCGGCTCTTAGGCAAAAAAGTGTTCCTAAAACTGTTTGTAAAGGTTGTCGAAGACTGGCGAAACAGGGAACGCGATCTGGATGAGATGGGCGTCCGGGAATAGATCGCAACGGAACAAGAAATATTCACCACAGAGAACACAGAGAGCACAGAGATGGCTAATTTGAAAGTCTTCTGTGTTCTTTGAGTTCTCTGCGAGCTCTGTGTTCTCTGTGGTAAATCCCTCTGATAATTATTTACAGCAACCCTGCCAACGTTCTGAGCCTCACACGTTAGTACATTGCTTTCTTATAGAGCAATTATGATGGCACGCGCTTTTGCGGCCATATGACCAAGGGGAGGACAAAAACGTGAGATTTCTTAAAATACCAGCAACATTTTTTACTATCAGCTTATTTTTGATGGCCTGCAATTCGGCCGAAACGGAACAGGCCGGGGTAACGGAACCGTTTCAAAATGACGTGGCATTGACGGAGCCAGAGCAGGAAGAACAATGGGCCCGCGAGAACTTTGATCTTCAGCGAGTCGGATCTCTCCTCGAGCGGTCCAGTGATCCTGGCGAGTTTGAATCGTACCTCAATGCCGATGACGGGCTAAATAACCTGGATTTGAACGGGGACGGTTATGTCGACTATATCAGCGTCTCGGAGTTTGACGACCGTTATGATAACGAGCGCGGGCTGACGTTATATACGCGTTTTGGCCCCGACCAGATCCAGGAGATCGCGAATATAGTATTTTACCGCGAGGACCAAAATTATCCGGGGGCCAGGGTATTGCTGACCGGTAACGAACAGATCTACGGCGATGATCGTTACTACGAGACGAATTGGATCGATCGAAGCCTGGCGATCGTCTCTACGCTCTTTAGCAATCGTGACACGTATTACCAGTCGCCCTATTACTACGACAATTATCCTGATGAGTACGATATGTACCAGGTCGTGGAAACGCCTGTTTACCGGTCCAGGATCGAACGGAGCTATCCGGAACCGGTCTTTATTCGAACGTCCAGCCCGTCGTTCAATCAGGTCAGGATCAAGTCGCCTTACAAGGACAAACGTATAGAAAAGATCTATGCGAAGCTCGCAAAGCCGACGCGCGAACAAACTGAATTTCGAAAAAACAATCCGAACAGGCCCCAGTTCGTAAAGTTTGATAGGGAACGACGCGGCAAACGCGATGATTCCGCAAGGCCGGATCGTCAGATCGGAGATGATCGGCGATCGGATCGGGGAAATCCAGCGGGCCGGGACGAAAAACGAGAAGACCGGGCTCCCGAAGCCAAGCCGGACGATAAACGTGATCGAGGTGCAGAGCGGGGAAAAGGCAGGCAGAAAAACCCGGGACGGGCCGACAAGCCAGACAGAGGGCAGGGCAAACCCGATAAAGGCGGCGGCAAGGGCCCGGGTAAGAAGAAAGATTAGGTAACAACGCGTCTATTTCTCAGGATCGATCGTCAATCTGCTGACGATCGATCCTTTTTTTCTTTTTCCTGCATCATTCTGTTTCGCCCGTGGAACCGCTTCGCCGTTCGCCGCTCGGATCGGCGATCAGAAAAAGCATTTCCTCCGATAACTTGCTCAAAACACCCGTTGCCGGGAGGTTATTTGGTGCAGGGAATGGGCAAAGCACGTACGATAGGATCGTATGGTGAACAAACAGTCAAAGTGGTATGCGGTTGAGATAGCGGCACGGCCGGAGGCGGAGGAGGCTTTGGAGTTTGCGCTCAACGAGCTCGATGCCCTTGGGACGGAGATCAACAATCTTGGTAAACAGCGGGGTGAGAGCATTAAGGTCGTGGGCTACTTTAACGAGATGCTCGATCCGGGCCTTGTTGCCGATCATATTGCGGAGGCTTTGCGTATCCACGCTCTCTCGGATGACACGGTATCGGGTGTCGATTGGCACGAGGTGGAGAACAAAGATTGGCTGGCCGAGTGGAAAAAGCATTGGAAGGCGACCGAGATCGGAAAGTTCATCATCGCTCCGCCATGGCAGGAGGTCGATGCGGTGCCGGCGATCGTTATCACGATCGAGCCAAACATGGCGTTCGGAACGGGAACGCACGAGACGACGCAATTGTGCCTGACGGCGATCGGAGACACTTACACGCCTTCGCAGTCTTTCCTCGACGTCGGTACAGGCACGGGGATACTGGCGATCGCGGCGGCAAAGCTCGGCGGGACGAACATAGTTGCGTGCGATACGGATGAGGACTCGGTCAGGCTGGCAAACGAGAATGCGGCCGCAAACGGTGTGAGCGGGCAAATAGACTTTTTTCACGGCCCGATATACGACGGGACACCCGTTTTCGATCTCGTGTGTGCAAACCTGACGATCGACGTCATATTGCCTATTCTGCCGCTGCTGATCTCGAAGGCGGGGTCGCGTTTGCTTCTTTCGGGTATCCTGGTGGAGCAAGAAGGAATGATCGTCGATAAACTGGAGAGGTCTCAGATCTCAAACTTTACGATCGAGCGCTCCGGTGAATGGATCTGCGTCAACGTTCCTTTGGGTCCGTCTTCTTGACCGCCGCCGGGATGTCGCCGTCATCGGTGATAGTTATCAGCGGGATGCGCGGCTGCGGTTTTGTCCGCGGCGGGCCTGTTCTCAGAATGGGCGGGCCCGTGGGTACACTCACCGCGACGGGCGATAGGGATTCGGTACGCTTGAGCACGGTGCCGCCGCGGCCCGCTACCCAGACACGGCTGCCGCCCCGATAGACTATCGATTGCAGTACCTTGCTCGTTATTCCGGATTGCGACCCCCAGGTCTTGCCGCCGTCGCTGGTTATAAGCACTGTGCCCAATTCGCCCGCCGCAATGGCTCCGGCCTGACTCAGCGCCTGTACGGCAAACAGGTTATATCGCGATGCCGACTCCTGGTCCTGCCATGTTGCTCCGCCGTCGATCGTCCTTAGCGTCATACCGTCGGCCCCGACGACCATCCCATGCTTGTCATCAAAAAAGCTCACGGCATATAGGTTCTCGGTTACCTTTGTATCGATCTTTTGCCAGGTTGTCCCGCCGTCGGCGGTCGTCATTATCGTTCCCTTATGTCCGACCGCGACGCCCCGCTTGTCATCCAAAAACTTGATATCCTCTAACCAAAGCCGTGTGCCCGACTCAAGTTGTTCCCAATACGCACCCGCCGAATCGGACCTTAATATCATGCCGTTCGCCCCCACGGCAAATCCTGTTGTTTCGGAAACAAAGGTCACGCTCAACAGGTCCGCGGTTACTTTTGTGATGCCCTTGCCCCAGCTCGCACCGCCGTTGATGGTCCTGATGACCGTTCCCTTATCGCCGACAGCCCATCCCTTAATCCCGTCAAAAAAGTAGACGGAGTTGAGGTTTGCCTGCGTGTCCGAGAATACGGGGAGCCAGGAGCGCCCGGCGTCATTGGTGAGCCAGATCTTGCCGTTTGAACCCACGGCGAGGCCGATGTCATCGCTCTGGAACGCAAGGTCATTGACGTCCTCACGCCCGCCCTCGGACAAACGCTGCCAGCTAAAGCCGCCATCGTCGGTACGAAGGATCAGGCCGTTCTCGCCGACGGCCCAGCCTGTAAACTTGTCTGCGAAACAGACATCGACGAGCTTTGGGTTCGTGCGGACATTGAACGGCAGCCAGGTCCTTCCCGCGTTGCCCGTGAGCCAGACCATACCGTTGGAATCCGTCATCGAACCATTTTCTGCATCAGCAAAGGTAATGGACAAAATATCGGAGCGGCTATAGATGTTGATACGCTCCCACGTTGCTCCGGCGTCGGTGCTGCGTGCAACGCACCCCGCCAGCCCGACTGCGATCAATGTCGATTCCGAGAGATAGGCGGCGTCCGATATAACGAGCCCGGAGCACGGCGATGCGGCCTTCCACGCCGTCCCGTCGCTGGTAATGAGCACTGTCCCGCCGGCGGCCGGGGCTATTGCACGCACTGTGTCAAACGTGTCGATGCCAAGCAGATGAGCGTCAACGCCCGACTCCTGCACTGACCATGTGAGGCCGCCGTCAACGGTTTTTAATATTCGTC
>JBBQGO010000252.1:0-4536 GCA_038323125.1 Pyrinomonadales bacterium | reverse complement strand
GGAGTACACCGGGGACGGCCACACGCTCGCGTACGACGCCGGCGCCGACCTGATGGACATGGAGTTCGTCCAGTTCCATCCCACCGGCATGGTCTGGCCGCCCAGCGTCCGCGGCATCCTCGTCACCGAGGGGGTCCGCGGCGAGGGCGGCATATTGACCAATAGCGAGGGCCGCCGTTTTATGTTTGACGACATACCCGATAACTACAAAGACCAGACGGCCGACAACGAGGAGGAAGGCTGGCGATATGTAACCGGCGACAAGGACGCCCGCCGCCCGCCTGAGCTGCTCACCCGCGACCACGTCGCACGATGCATCGTCCGCGAAGTAAAAGCCGGCCGCGGTTCACCGCATGGCGGCGTCTTTCTCGATATCGCGTGGATCAAGGAAAAGATCAAGGACGCACCCGAGCACATCAAGAAAAAGCTGCCGAGCATGTACCACCAGTTCAAGCAGCTCGCCAATCTCGATATCACAAGCGAACCGATGGAGGTCGGCCCGACGACGCACTACATCATGGGCGGCATCCGCGTCGATGCCGACACGCAGGCGTCGACCGTTCCCGGTCTGTTCGCCGCCGGTGAATGCGCGGCGGGCATCAACGGTGCCAACCGTCTCGGCGGTAACTCGCTGTCGGACCTGATCGTTTTTGGAAAACGCGCGGGTGAATATGCGGCAGTGTTTGCCCAGGAGAACGGTCATGGGACCATAGACAACGATGAGATATCGCGGACGGCCAAGGCGGCCCTTGAGCCATTTGAACGCGAGGGCGGCGAAAACCCGTATACGATCCAGAACGACCTGCAGGAGATGATGCAGGACCTCGTCGGTATCGTCCGCACGCATGACGAGATGATCCATGCGCTCAACGGCATCGATCAGCTCCGTAACCGTGCGGCGCGTGCCTTTGTGCCGGGCAACATCGACTTCAACCCGGGTTGGCACACTGCTCTCGACCTGCACAATCTGCTGACGATCTCCGAAGCCATAGCCCGTGCCGCTCTCGAACGAAAAGAAAGCCGCGGCGGCCAGTATCGTGACGATTACCCGGCAAAGGACCCGGAGTTTGCAAAATTTAACTTTTCATTGAAAAAGTCATCCGAGGGGGCAATGCAGATCGAAAGAGTGCCCATACCCGAAATGCGGGACGATCTGAAACAGATCATTGAAGAGATGGGGTAGGGCATTTCACCGCGGAGACGCAGAGACGCGGAGTCGACGAGAATAGGATCAGTATATGCACCGTTGATCGAACATTGTTCCGGGATCTGTCATTACTCAGCGACTCTGCGTCTCTGCGGTGAAGAATCACAAATGAAAAAAGCTACATTTAGTATTAGGCGCGGTGGGCGTGAGGGCGGTGAGATGGTTGACTATAGCACCGAGGTCACTGAAGGGATGGTAGTGCTCGACGCTGTTCATCAGATACAGGCCGAGTCGGCTAGTGATCTGGCTTGCCGCTGGAACTGCAAGGCAGGCAAATGCGGCTCATGCTCGGCCGAGATCAATGGCAAGCCAAAGCTGATGTGCATGACGCGGCTCGACACCATCCCGCTCGATCAACCCGTTACGATCGAGCCTATGCGTGCTTTTGCCCCGGTCAAGGACCTCATCGCCGATGTGTCGTGGAACTACGAGGTGAAAAAGCGCATCAAGAAATTTAAGCCGCGTGCACCGGATGCCGATGACGGAACGTGGCGGATGCAGCAGGAGGACATCGACCGTGTGCAGGAGTTTCGAAAGTGCATCGAGTGCTTTCTCTGTCAGGACGTTTGTCACGTGCTCCGCGATCATGCCAAACACGACGAGTTCATCGGCCCGCGCATCCTTGTCTACGCGGCAGCGCTTGAGCTGCACCCGATCGAAACCGAGAACCGCACCGGGGAACTAAAGGATGCTTTCGGCATTGGGTATTGCAACATTACCAAATGCTGTACTAAAGTGTGTCCTGAGAATATTACGATAACGGATAACGCGATCATCCCGCTAAAGGAGCGAGTCGTGGATGAGCATTATGATCCGCTGGCCAAGCTCGTTAAATTATTTCGTAAGAAGTAGAAACGCCTGAAGGCGTCACTCTGAACTAAGGAAATGTTCGAACTAAAACCTCTATCTGCCGACGCTGTCCCCGCCGCGTTGGATAAGGCCAACCGATACCGGCTGCTGAATGAGCCGGGTGCGGCCGAGAGCATTTATCTCGACATACTGGCCATTGAACCCGAAAACCAAGAAGCGCTAAAGAATATTGTGCTCGCGATGAGTGACCGGTTTGGCAAGGACTACGCCATCGGAGACGGCAGGATCACTGAATACATCACACGGATCAAAAGCGATTACGAACGAACGTATTATACCGGCATAATGTACGAGCGGCGCGGAAAGGCCGAACTGGCAAAAAACGGCGTCGGCGCATTTGAGCTTTTTCGCCAGGCGATGGACTGTTTTAAAACCGCCGAGACGATGCGCCCGGCGGGTAATGATGATGCTATCCTACGCTGGAACGGCTGTGCCCGTATCATTACTCGTAACAACCTGGAACCTCGCGAGATGGGAAACGACTTTCTCGAATAAGACGTTTGCGGGAAATAGCGTCCTGTGCGATATTTTTAGGGGGTTTTACCACGTTCATCACAAAGGAGAAACTAAATGGCAGGCAAGTTTGAGATCAAAGCCGGCAAGACCGGTAAATATCGTTTTAACTTAAAGGCAAGTAACGGGCAGATCATATTGACGAGCGAAGCGTACGAGTCGCGCAGCGCCGCAGTAAAAGGTATTACTTCGGTAAAGAAGAACGCCGGCAACGACAAACGCTTTGAGCGAAAAACGGCAAAGGACGGTTCGCCGTATTTTGTAATGAAGGCCGCCAATGGCGAACCTATCGGCAAGAGCGAAATGTACAAGACCGCTAAGTCGATGGAGAACGGCGTTGCATCGGTCGGCAAGCACGCGGGGGCCGCTCCGGTAGTTGATGCCGGTGCGAAACCGGTAGCAAAGCCCGCAGCCAAAGCCGCCGCGAAACCAGCCGCCAAGAAAGCCCCGGCCAAGAAAGCTCCGGCTAAGAAAGCCCCGGCCAGGAAAGCCCCGGCCAAGAAAGCAGCTCCGAAGAAAACGGGCAAGAAATAGTTTGCAAATCATACAAGACCGGATATAGCCCGAGCGAAAGCTTGGGCTATTATATTTTTAAGTATGCAGCAGAAAAGAGTTCGGCTCGGTATTGAACATTTGTTGGGTGATAAGATCGGCATCATCCGCGGACGGCGGGTCGGACTGGTTTGCAATCAAGCATCCGTGCTGCCCGACCTTCGTCACGTTGCCGATGTGTTTGGCGAGCAAACGGCGTTCGACCTTACCACCCTGTTTGGCCCGCAGCACGGCATACGCGGTGACGTTCAGGACAATATGATCGAGACGCCGCACACGACGGACGAACTCACGAGCGTGCCGATCTATTCTCTCTACAGCGAAACGCGCGAACCGACCGAGGCAATGCTCGCCGACCTCGACACCATCGTTTTTGATATGCAGGACGTCGGGTGCCGCATCTACACATTCGTCTACACGATGGCGAACTGTATGATCGCCGCGAAAAAGTTTGGCAAGCGAGTGATAGTGTGCGACCGGCCAAATCCTATAGGCGGCGTTCATGTTGAGGGCAATGTCACCGAGAGTGATTTTACGTCGTTTGTCGGACAGTATGAAATTCCGACGCGTCACGGCATGACGTGCGGCGAATTGGCTAAAATGTTCAACGAGCATTTCGGCATCGGGTGCGATCTCGAGGTCGTGACGATGGAAGGGTGGAGCCGCGATATGTGGTTTGACCAGACAGGGCTGCCGTGGGTGCTGCCCTCGCCTAACATACCGACTGCTGAAACGTGCATCGTCTTCCCGGCTACCGTCCACCTCGAAGGCGCCGAACTCAGCGAAGGACGGGGTACGACAAAGCCATTCGAGCTTAACGGTGCTCCCTTTATCGATCCCAACAAGTGGGCCGCGGAGCTCGATAAATTCAATTTCCCGGGCGTAGTCTTTCGCCCGTGCTACTTTCGCCCGGGGTTTCAAAAATGGGCCGATCAAACCTGCGGCGGCGTCCAGATACACGTTACCGACCGCGAAACTTTTACTCCCGTCATTGTTGGCATCGCCATGGTCAAAACCGCGTACGACCTCTACACCGATCAGTTTCAATGGAAACAATCCGCCTACGAATACGAGTTTGGCAAGAACCCTTTCGACGTCGTCTGCGGCACGGATAAGATCAGAAGACTGATCGAGGAAAAAGAGCCGTTAGACAAGATCGAATTGAATTGCCGTACCGAGTCACAGGCTTTCAATCAGATCCGTGAAAAATATTTGCTCTATTAGGTCAAAAGTTATACTCTTACCGGTAGGAGTATTACTTTATGCGAGTTACATCTAAAGGACAGGTGACGATCCCGATCGCAATACGCGAAAAAGCAGGCATCTTTCCGGACACAGAAGTTGAATTTGGATTACGCGGCGATACGGTGACGATCAGGAAAGCTGCTGCAAAC
>JBBQGO010000251.1:0-4557 GCA_038323125.1 Pyrinomonadales bacterium | reverse complement strand
GTGGTTCTGATAGGTGACGCGTCATGGGACCCGAGAAACTATGAGGGGCAAGGTAACTGGAACCTGGTGCCTACACAAATGGTTAATCTCATCTTCGGCGAAAGCGGCAGCGATGAGGCCATGGCCGACATTGATCATGACGGGCTGGCCGAAATGGCTATCGGGCGCATACCTGCTCGAACCGCGGCCCAGGTGACGGCGGTAATGAACAAGACCATCGCCTTTGAAACTCCTCTCCAGCAGTCGCTCGATCGCGGGGCTCTTTTTGCGCATGATATGCCGATCGGCTATGACTTTGAGGCAATGAATGTCTCAATCGCAAATCAGCTTCCGGCAGATATGCCGAAGATGTTTGTCGGTAGGGGATTGCCATTCCCCAACCAGAATACTCCCGATCCGCAGGGCAAGACAAACCTGATCAATGCGATCAACTCGGGCAAATATATCGTGAATTATGCCGGTCACGGGTCTGCTGGGCTATGGGCCACGACGGCATTTTTCTGGACCGGCGACGTGCCATCCTTGACCAACGCAAATAATCAATCGATATTTACAATGTTGACCTGCCTAAATGGGTTGTTTTTTAGGCCGCATAATATTGACTCACTTGCCGAGGCCCTCCTAAATGCTCAAAACGGCGGTGCTGTTGTGGCGTGGGCTTCAACCACTGAGACGACCCCGAATTACCAACTTCCGATGGCTGAGAAATTTTATAGGGAAATTGGCCTTGGGAATATCAGGCGAATGGGAGACCTTGTGCGTGATGCTAAATTAACGATCCCTGACAGCGATGTTGGCTATTCATGGGCCCTGCTGGGCGACCCGATGCTGCAGGTGAGAATGGAACTGCGTTAAGCAGCGGTAACGGCACGGCCGGATCAAAAGTCGCTAGATTACAAAGACCCCCTTTACGGGGGTCTTTGTTTGTCCATCTGATGTACTCGCGGCAGGAGTCGAACCTGCGACTTCTTCCTCCGGAGGGAAGCGCTCTATCCACTGAGCTACGCGAGCATAATTTCTGCGGTCATTTTATCACTTAGCTTCGCCGCGTGGGACGATAGTGATCTGTTTGATCCTCACCGGTTCTTCGGGCCTTTCGCCGTCCCTGGGTTGAACTCCGGCTACCGTCCTAACGTGGTTCATGCCGTCGATAACTCTGCCAAATATTGTATACCGGTTATCAAATCCGGATTCCCGTTTCAATGTAATGAAGAACTGAGAATTGGCGGAATGGTTATCCTGGCCGCGGGCCGCACCTAATATACCGGCCTCGTAGGCGAGATCTGAGAATTCGGCCTCGACGTTAGGTTTGTCGGACTTTCCCTGCCCGTCATTGTTGGGATCGTTATCCTTCGAAAACGGGTCGCCGCCCTGTATCACCGATTGATTGATACGGTGGAAAGTCGTTCCGCTGTAGACGCCTTCACGAGCCAGTTCCTTAAATCTAGCCACCATCTTTGGGGCAATGTTCGAAAACAGTTCGAGTTTGATCGTGCCATAGGCCGCGGCGTTCTCCATCTCTATGATGGCGATCTCATCGTCCGGTATCGGCCCTACGCCTTTCTTGACCTCAGGTGAACCCGTCGGCTTAGCGGCGTTGTTTGCCGGCCCAGCTCCGGTGCAGGATGCAGTGATGATCAGCAACGAGAAAAGCGCAATAAATGTAATTATCTTCATAAGGGTAAATGCCGAAACTATTTTTCTTTTGTGTCTATTATTATAGTGACAGGCCCGTCGTTGACCAACTCGACCTGCATCATCGCCTGAAACTTTCCCGTTTCTACCCGGGCGACATATCGTCGGGCCTCGCTGACAAAATACTTATAGAGCCGATCTGCTTCGGAGGGCGAGGCAGCGGCCATGTACGACGGGCGGCGGCCGCGGCGAGTATCGGCGAACAGCGTGAATTGCGATACCACCAGCAAACTGCCTCCTGTTTCGGCCAGCGATAAATTCAGCTTACCGCCGCTGTCATCAAATATCCGCAAGTTGACGATCTTTAACGCAAGTTCAGCAGCATCAGCCTCGGTGTCCGTCGCCGATACCCCGAGTAGTATTAACAGGCCCGCAGCGATCCGGCCGCAGACCTCATCATCGACGGTCACCGCTGCGCGTGACACGCGCTGGATGACAGCTCGCATATCAGGCCGCGTCCTCGATATAAACGCGGTCCATGACGACCCGTTCGCTCGGCTTATCATTGCTGTTGCGCTCCACCATGGCGATGGTATCCACGACATCCTGTCCTTCGATCAATTTGCCGAATTTCGTGTAGCTTGGCGGCAGCGGATAGTCGA
This sequence comes from Pyrinomonadales bacterium, assembly GCA_038323125.1. Classification (GTDB taxonomy): domain Bacteria; phylum Acidobacteriota; class Blastocatellia; order Pyrinomonadales; family Pyrinomonadaceae; genus OLB17. Next base: position 2,260 of record JBBQGO010000251.1, on the reverse strand, counting down.
TGTGCATTATAAAGAACTGCGAGCCATTTGTATTTGGGCCCGAGTTTGCCATGGCAACGGTACCCTTCTCATACGGACCGGTATACAATGGCGAGTCGCGGTCGATCTCGTCGTTAAATTTGCCGCCCCATGCGGATTCGCCGCCGTAGCCCTCGCCCAGCGGATCGCCGCCCTGGATCATAAAATTGGGGATCACGCGATGAAAGATAACACCGTCGTAATAGTTCTTTTCGGCCAACAGCCTGAAGTTCTCAGTCGTCTTAGGAGCGTCCTGTTCCAAAAGCTCAAATTTGATCGTTCCCTTATTTGTTTCTAAAACCGCAATTCTGTTTCCCACTAAGTATTCTCCTGATTAAAGATAAATCTATTGATAGCCGAGGCAACGCCGCCCTCGTCATTACTTAAAGTTGTATAAAATTCCTCTGTTTGAAGCAAACGCGGGTCGGCGTTTCCCATTACGACAGGCGTGCCTGCGTACTCAAGCATCTCGAGGTCGTTAAAGTTGTCACCGATGGCCATTACCTCGTCAGGGGCGAAAGCGTTCAGTTCCGCGAGGCTTGCGACTCCGTGCCCTTTTGAGGCATCGGGCGGCAGTATATCGATCAGCGTGAAATCAAGCCGCGGGTATATCGTTGCGAGCAAGGTAACGGCGTCACCGAGTTCCTGACGCAAGCTCATCTCAAGCTCCAGCATCGAAGCGCAGCTACCCGAAAACGAGATGTGTACGACATCGTGGCCGTCGATAACATCTTCAAGGGCCGGTACATGCAGAACGGAATGATCGGCGTTATCGCCATGAAGCGAGCGCGACCAGCGTATATATTTTTGCAGCGGCAGATTGTCGGCGGATACGCGGTCATATAGCAGCGTGCCGTAGCCCAGCGGGTCAGTGCTGACCAGTGCATCGCCCCCGAGCGACTTTCCCGCACGAACTATATCCTGGCTCGTTTCCGGTGTAAGCAGGGAATAGGCGACCGTCTCAAGTGTATCTGCATATTTCAGCAATGCACCGTTGTGCGTTATCAGCGGGGCATTTAGCCCGAGTTCCAGTCCCACCGGCTGGGCGTCGCGAAATCGTCTGCCGGTCGCTATTGTGACGAGTACGCCTGTCTCCTCGGCCGCACGAATAGCCGCACGGTTTTCATCCGGTATCTCACCGCTGGAATTAAGTGTGGTGCCGTCGAGGTCGAGGGCAAGGAGTTTGATCATTGGTCAATAGGCTCCATTTGCGCAGTAAAACCGCGAACAACGACAGTGAAAAACCAGATCAGCAAGATGTTGCAGAATATGAAGGTAACGTAATCAAGAGGATTCGCTATTAACCACAGGATTCTAAGCGAGCTGTAGTTGTTGAAAGACTCCCATTGATTCGTTATAGCTTCATACGCCCAGGCAAATTGAACATAGGCAGGTACAAGCGCGATGACGGTGTAGATCGTCACAGCAAAAAAACGCTTCGACCTTAATAGGAATAGTGGAATCAGAATAATGAGAAACCTAAAGAGATCAAAAAAACTGGAACGGGCCATATCATAGATTCCGAAGGACGGCGGATAAAAGACAGGATAAAGGCTAACTATCGCGATATTGCAAAGACTCAATATCGATACAACACAGGCAAATATCACCAAATATGCTTTTTCCGTTTTAGAAATGAGCATTGTCATAAGAAGTATTGGCCTGTGCTCTGGGCCGCTCTTTTTGTTTCGAGTCGAGCGTTGTTCCGTCAAGATCGAGGGCGAGGAGCATGATCATCGGTTAGGGCAATAACCTGTTGCTGATTCTTTGGTTACGAATTCGGCCATGAATCGAATATAGCCATGGAAGTGCAACCAGTAAATATAGAGCACCCACGTAATCCCATACCCATGTTTTTAGATATAGCTCACCGAAAAAGCCCACATCAGGACGATATTGACCGCCTACGGGCCTTTCTCCGTTTACCCTAATGTAAAGAAAAGTTAAGAAAAGGAAAGCATAAATAAGAGTAAGTAGAGCCGGTAGTCTAAACGCTTTTGGCCGTTTGAGACTCAGCATGATAAATAAGGTAAACAGATGGAATCCCGCTGGCGCACGCTGAGTGAAGTCATGTGTGGCGAAACGGAGATCTGATTGCCCGTTCGCCCGGTTTTTAAGCGTAAGTTGCTTGTCATAGACAGCAAGGTTGTAATCGCTTACCGCCTCCACCGCGATAAACGATGCGAAGAAGAAAAAAACCAGTGAGGTGATCGCCAGCAGGGCGAGACGCTCCGTCCTAGAG
>JBBQGO010000250.1:0-4563 GCA_038323125.1 Pyrinomonadales bacterium | reverse complement strand
GCCAGCGTGGCCCCGGAAGTCGGTTACAAAAAGAAGCTCGGCGAAATTGGCGAGTTCAGCATCTATTGTTCCCCCGGTTCAGCCGAAGTCGATTTCGACCCGCGCGTGGTAAGGAACGACGTGTACAAATACCTGGACGCCGTGCAATCCGGTCCGCCGGGCCGAAGATAAAGGCGGGATCATCATGGAAAACGTTGCCCTAGGTCTTGCTCTATGAAGACATTTGTATCCAGAAGCGGACGGTGATCCTTTAGATTTCTGCTCATTCTTATAGGCTGCTTTAAGTTCGTTGGGTTTGGTTTTGAATGACGCTCGGGGTCAGACCCGCGTTGCTGCGATACTTCAAGCGTGTCGGCAGGCCGCTCCAATTATTTGCCTTAGGAGTGAATGAATTCAGGACAGCTATTATCTTTTTCTCATCTTTTTCGTCAGCGTATCCGCCAACGATCTAATATCCCGTTTCACCGACAAGATAAATTCTGTTGATATAGCGAACACCGTTAGCAATGACGTAGCGGAATTCAGTTGCACGATGTTTCCCGAGCTTAATAGGTCTTTCAGAGATCAGCGTGGCCTTGTTGTTAATAATCCCTTTTCGAGTATCGTTTTCCATATCCGAATAGACCTGAGGCGACGCGTTGCCGTCGAGATCAAAGCAGGCGGTTGATCGATCTTGGAAGGAAGAAATTTACCTGCGAGAAATTCATATTATTTTACCTCCATTCATTAAAGCCAATGTTTACAATGGTTTGCGTTGTAAGCATTGGTACGATGGGCAATTGTTTAATGATTTCGCCAACGGAATAATGGCTTAGCTGTTGTTTTTGTCGCTATTTAAGTTGTTTATTTCCTGCGGTAGTTATTTTCTTACAATATAAGTTGTTTAGGCATTTTTCTAGCGGCGAAATGATTTCGCCAACGGTTCTTGTCATTTCGCCAGTTGTTTAACCATTTATTTAGGACCGAATCAGCGGCGTTCATCTCTGGACGATGTTCCTTGCCGTGGGCATTTTGACACAATCGATGGAATCCAAACTAAACGCTGATAATATTTGAGTTAGAGCGAATTCCAAGCCTATTTATCTAAGAGGGTAGGTAAGCAAGGAAGACTGCGCTTTCCAGACACAGGAACGATGTTGAATGTTATGCCCTGACTAACGTGCGGGCTTCTGCATTCTGATATCGCCTTCACCCGCGTGCGGTACCACTACGTTTCGAGCTTCGTGCGGAGGCCCGCGTGTTAACGAGGGCGTAACAACCGACTTTATGTTGAAGATCTATGCGGGGTCAGGCACTTTGATGGTGTGGCAGAACGTTGATGTTTACGCCCCTTCAGGGCGAGGTTGGGTTTTTTGACGTGACCAGACGTTTCACATCTGGCCACCTTCTTTAGAGGCCTCCGGCCTGCGGGGCCAGGCGTTTCACATCTGGCTACCTTCTTTAGAGGCCTCCGGCCTGCCGGACAGTTGCGGCCGCGGGTGTGTGTTAGTTATGAGGCGACTGGTCGTCGTTGTCGTATTGATCGAGGATGTCGCGGGCTTCTTCTGAGTCGAACTCGAAGGCTTTTTGCTCGAGGGCCCCGGCGGCGATGCCTGCGTAGAGCGGGTCGTCAAGCAGGGGCATGATGACCGGGATCGGCAGCATCGATAGCGTTTCGTAGGCAATCGCGCGGATCTGAGGAAGCTCGGCCTGGCGAACGACCTCAGCGATCTCGCCGGCTGAAAAGCGTTCGGCCAGGCGATCGGAAAGCTTGTCGAGGCGGTTGTAATCGTTATCGCGTATGGCACGCTCGGCAAGTTGGATAAATACCTCTGCCGAGGCGGACTGGGCCTCGAGTACACGAGCGCACGTATCAGCGAGCTGCGTTATCTCGGTTAGTTTCGCCGAGTTTTTACGGACCTCGGACGTCTTGGACTGCTCGTCGAGCGCCGAGAGCAGACGGCTAACTTCCCAATCAGCGTGTGCGTCGTAGGAGAATTTTTTTGGAATGTAGCCGGGCGAACCCGAGGTGTTGGATTGCAGGGCCCCGACAAGCATTTTTCTGGTTACCGGCCGTAACCCTTCCCAAATGCTTACAACCCTGGCTCCGAATTCATTGATGGTCATGTCAATAGGTCTAAGTTTGATGCCAAGCCTGACGGTTGTCAAGGAGATTTCTTAACCGCGACGGCATCGCGGAGGCGGGATTCGACGGAACGCAGATCGCTATCAAAATCGGGGCTATTGGCGTCGATATTTTCTACCAATGAGAAAGGCGGCTCGCCCAGAAAGCGTATTTCCCACGCGACGCCACCGCTCGTCGGCGGCCGTGAAAACCACGCGGCATCGATGTCGGAATCGATCACCGCCACTCCCGCAGGAAGCGTGGCAATGAGGCCCGCCAATGCGGATCCGGACTCGATCGAAAGCAAAACACGGCGGAGAACCCAGCCGTGTTTTTGGTACATTGCAATTATTTCGGCCGCCTGGCCGGGGCCGATCATTTAGTGTTTGTGTTTTTAGTGTTTATGTTTTCGGCGAGTGGGTTGGGGCCTTTTTTAACCGGAATTGGAGCGTTGACAGCCGAGTTGGGGCTCACCCCGTTCGTCGGCTTGTTCGTCGCCGAGTTTGCTGCAGCTTTTTCCTTTTGATCAAGGCCGGGGCCGGGCGATACAAAGCTGCCGGCAAACATATCGCCGACCGCCAACTTCCAGCCGCCATTCTCGTTGATGAAAGGCAGGTCCTCCCATTTGCTGTCTCGCGAATTCCAAACCTCGAGCGAGGCCATGTTCTCCGTTATGCGCTCGTCTCGCATTTCGGGCAGCGTTTCAGAAAAGGTAGTGGCGGTGAAACCGTTTTCGTAGATCTTCTCGACAGGCGTATTATTACGCTGGGCCGCCATCGCACCAAATTCGATCGTTTTTTGGGTCAACGATCGTTTGATCGATTCGACATCCTTACTCTTGACGGCTGCAAAGAGCTGTTTATAGGCCTCCGTCGGCGTCGACGCACCGCCAACTACGCCTGGCACGCTGCTGTCCTGGCCGCAGGCCATGCCAAGAGCCAATAACGAAAGTGCGACAATAAGCAGGAATATTCTAAGCATAATTTATTAATGTATCGGCCCGCGGAGGCCCTGATGAATAATTTGAGATTATATTATGGCATTAACGATTAGCAAATTCGACTGGTGGCGCCGGGGGCACGATTTACTAATTTTGGCGGCTGACATATCATTTTAGGCTAAATACGGAGGTTGCGATCAGGTATGAAACGGTGTCCGTCATGCAGTACACAATATACCGATGACACGCTGGCATACTGTCTTCAGGACGGCACGCCGCTCGCCGCGATGTTTGGCGACGACACGCCCACCGTTGTTCTCGGCAAAACCGGCCCGGCGGTTACGACTCCCGGCGATCGTGCGAATATGCCGACCGCGCCCGGACCCGGGAGAACCGGCCTAGGCACGCCCGTTATCGTATTTATAACCGCTGCGGCCATGCTGGCGCTTTTTTCCGTCGTGGGCGTTGGGGCCTGGCTCTATATGCGGAATGCCCGGACAGAGGTGGCTATAAACACATCCGTGCCGGGCAGTTATGCTGATCAGCGAATTGCCGCCAACTCCACGCCATTGCCCGACAAGCAGACGCCATCCCCATCGCCCAAACCAACCGATGAACCGACGCCCCGGCCCGTGGACGAAGCTAAGGTGCGTGCCGAGGTTACACAACAACTGGACAGTTGGAAATCCCGTTCCGAATCGCTCGATCTGAATGCCCATATCGCCCATTACGCTCCAACCGTCGATTATTACAGCAAGGGCGGAGCCAGCGCGGCGTTTGTCCGGGCCGATAAGCAACGGGCTTTTTCGCGTTACAGCTACATCAGCATTGAACTTTCTGATATTTCGATCAAGGCCGTGGGCGACACCGCAACGGCCGTATTTGATAAGGAATGGAATTTCGAGGGCGAAAGCGACTCATCGGGTAAAGTGAGGCAGATGATCAGGTTTCGCAGGATCGACGGCCGCTGGCTGATCACTGCCGAAAAGGACCTCAAGCTCTATTATAAAAATTAGGGCCGTAAAATGAGAGCTGTTAGATTCACCGGCGGCAGACTGCACCTCGCCGAAATACCCCGGCCGGCAGACGATGCCGAGGCACTGGTGCGTGTGCGTCTATCGGGCATTTGCAACACCGATATTGAGATAACACGTGGTTATGCCGCGTTTGAGGGTACGCTCGGGCACGAGTTCGTCGGCACAGTTGAGGCCGCTCCTGACGCAGAGCACCTCGTCGGTAAGCGTGTGGTTGGCGAGATCAACGCAGGCTGCGGGATATGCCGTCACTGCCAGACGGGTGACTCGCGGCATTGCCCTCAGCGGACCGTTCTTGGGATCGTCGGCCGTGACGGCGCCCATGCAGAGTTTTTGCAATTGCCTGTCCGAAATCTTGTTGTCGTGCCGGACTCAGTGACCGATGAACAGGCGGTTTTCGCCGAACCGCTGGCGGCTGCCTATGGCATAACCGAGCAGGTCGACATCGCTGCGGATACCCGCGTCGCCGTGATCGGTGACGGCAA
>JBBQGO010000249.1:0-4614 GCA_038323125.1 Pyrinomonadales bacterium | reverse complement strand
GTCAGTAGCCCGACCGTGAGGGAGGGCGCATCGCCGAACCAAGACTCCCCCGTCAGAGGTCCGCACGTTAGTAAGGGCTCTTCGAAAGGCGACGCCGGCGCGACCGCCAAACCCAAAAAGTTGACATTCAAGGAAACTCGCGAACTTGAAGCCCTCGAAAAAACCATTGCCGCCGCCGAAGCGCGGCTTCCGGCGATCGGAAAGGAATTAGCCGCTGCCGCAAGCGACGCCGGAAAGGTGCATCAGCTTTTCACGGAACAGCAAACAGTCGAATCAAAGCTCGAAGCAGACCTCGCCCGCTGGGCTGAGCTTGCCGAACGGGCCGGTTAACCGTTCACAGTTTCAGCCGTTCGTACTGTGCAAAAAGCTTCATTATCTCGGCATTGATCTTTTCCTTTTCAGCAAGGCCGATATCACCGTCACGCCGCTTGATCAGCTCCTCGATCTGGTGCTGGATCACCTCTTGCTTCGTCTCCGGCTGCTTCCCTTTTTGCACATTGTATTTATCGTCCATGAACTTATCCTACACCAACAGGTCCCGGCGCGTTCCGGCTGAACCGGCACATCAGCCGCCTTTCGTGGCGAAATCTCACCTTTCATTGTAGAATGTCGGGCAATCGCAGAACTCAAACTCGCAACCCGACTTAGCCCAAATGGATCTACCTTCACACTTATGAATCTACTTGTTCTATTTGCCATCATCGGCGGCGTTGGATTCGTCTTTCTGCTCGCTTCGTTGATACTGGGCGACATTTTCGAAATGTTTGGAACGGACGCCGACCTCGGAGGTGACGGGCACGACTTCGGGCTTTTTGATAGCCGCGTGATCGCTGTCTTTATCACTGCATTCGGCGGCTTTGGGTTGATCGGAGCATGGTCGGGCCTGGGGCCTGTTGCGGCATCGCTCGTCGGAGTGCTCGGCGGAGTCGTTTTCGGTGGGCTCGTCTCGGCGTTCGGCAGATTCCTGGTCGGACAGCAGTCATCGACGACGGTCACGGATAACGACCTGATCGGCCGTTCTGCGCAGGTGATCGTTGCGATCAAGCCCGGCTCGCTTGGGCAGGTCTCAGCTCGCGTCGGTGATGAGCGTGTCGAAAAGCTCGCCCGCACGGCCGCCGGGCCGGAGATCTTGCCCGGCACTATCGTAACCATCTCGGCGGTCGCCGGCGATTCCGTCATCGTCTCGGCGGATACCGTGGAATAGGACTAAAGCTGTCGGATCTTCCGACAAAGGAAGTAAATATGGACCTTTTATTCGATTATTCCGTACTGATAATTCCCGTCGTTGTCCTTGTCATCGTTATCGCAGCCCTGATCGCGATAATGCTGATCAGCCGCAACTATATTAAGGTCTCGCCCAATCAGGCGGCGGTGATCTCAGGCCGCAAACGGAAACTCCCTGACGGCTCGGTCGCGGGTTACCGGCTGGTCCGTGGCGGCGCGACGCTCGTTTTTCCGTTCCTCGAAAAGGTCGAATATTTAGATCTCAATGTCATCACCGTTCCCCTGGCGACGCAGCGAGCCTACACGGTGCAAGGCGTTCCGGTTTCGGTCAAAGCCGTGGCGAACGTAAAGGTAAAAGGAGACGACACATCGCTCCGTTCCGCGGCCGAACGGTTTCTCGGAATGCCTCAGGAGCAGTTCCACCGGCTCGTGTTCCAGACGCTTGAGGGCCATCTGCGTGCGATCCTCGGAACGTTAACCGTTGAAGAGATCAATAACGACCGCCAGTCATTTGCCCAAAAGCTTACGACCGAGGCAGCCGGCGATCTCGAGAAAATGGGCATCGGGCTCGACGCTCTAACGATTCAGGAGATCTCGGATGACGAAGGATATCTCGACGCACTCGGCAAACGCCGCACGGCCGAGGTAAAACGAGATGCCGAGATAGGCCAGGCCGAGGCAAATCGCGATTCCAAGATCAAAGCATCGCTCGCTTTGCAGGAAGGCGAAAAAGTAAGGCTCGAGACCGAGGCATTGATCGCCCAATCGACTCGAGAGACCGAGATCCAGAAAGCCCAGGTGCAGGCCGAGATCGAATCGGAAAGGGCGAAATCGCTTCAAGCCGGGCCGCTCGCCGACGCCAAGGCTCAGCAGATGGTGACAGCGGAAGAGGTCCGCGTCGAAAAGGTCCGTACGCAGGAAATGATCGCCGTTCAAGAACAGGAGGTCATGCGTAAGGAGAAGGAACTCGAGGCAACTGTCGTCAAACAGGCCGAGGCCGACCGTAAGGCGGCGGTACTAAGGGCACAAGGCCTGCAGGAGGCTGCCATTCTCGAAGCCGAAGGCCGCAAGCAGGCTCAGATCGCATCCGCCGAAGCGGAAGCTCAAAAGCTCGAACGCGAAGGCCAGGGCCGTGCCGCCGCAGTCGCGGCCGAAGGTAAGGCGGAAGCCGAGAAGATCAGGGCTGTCGGCTTGGCGGAAGCAGAGAAACTGCAGGCCAAGGGCCTTGCCGAAGCAAAAGCGATCGAGGCCCAAGGTCTGGCAGAGGCCGCAGCGATCAAGGAAAAGGCCGCTGCCTGGCGCGAGTTCAACGATGCCGCACGGCTTCAGACCATTCTCGAAAAACTTCCGGCCATCATCGAATCGACCGCACCTGTATTCCACGCAGTGGCGGAGCCGCTCGGCAACATCGATAAGATCGTGATGATAGATCAGGGCGGAAACGGCAGTAGCAACGGCGACGGACACACCAGCGGCATCAACCGCTTCGCTCAGACCGGACCGACCGTCATATTCTCACTGCTCCAGCAGCTGCAGGCTCTCGGTATCAACTGGCCCGACCTGCTTTCCCAACTGGGTGCGAGCGATAAACCGAGTAACGGCGAAAAACCCGTTACGCAACCACCGGTCGCCACCGCGAAACCCGTCGAGCAAAAGGCGCCACCGCTGAACGAGTAATCGGCTGAGTTCCAAGGGAGTTTCGGGGCCTCGCGGTTGTGAGGCCCTTTATTTTGGTGCGTCCGTAGTGCACGGGTTCAAATCTCCTATCTGGCGTGCTAGGCTCTATGATTTCGGACGATGAAAGAAAATATTAATGAAACTCGCCTATCGAATGGCCTGACGATACTTACTGACCGAATGCAGGGCGTGCGTTCCGCTACGCTCGGGTTCTTTTTCCGAGTCGGTTCCCGCAACGAGCCCGACGAATTGAACGGCATTTCTCATTTCATCGAGCACACCGTATTCAAGGGCACCGCTCGCCGCTCGTCGCTCGAGATCGCGATCGAACAGGACCGGCTCGGGGGAAATCTCGACGCTTTCACCACGCACGAAGAAACCGGCTTCGCGATAAAGGTAATTGACGACCGTTTGCCCGAGGCGTTCGACCTGATCGCTGACATGTTGACGTCGCCGCGCTTTGACGACGCCGATCTGGAAAGCGAGCAGCGGGTGATCATCGAGGAAATGAAGATGACCGATGACTCCCCTGAGGAACTACTGGGCGAGATCTTTTATCGGGAATTTTTCCCCGATCATCCGCTCGGGCTCTCGATCGCCGGAACCCCTGAGACGGTCCGACAGTTTGATCGTGAGCGAACGCGCGACTATCACGAGGCTGCATTTTCACCCCGTGAGCTCGTCATCGCGGCCGCAGGGAATGTTGAGCACCAATCTCTGGTTGACCTGGCGATCAAAGCCGGTTTCGATCGAGCTGTTACTTCGGATGAACTCACGAAAACACAGCCACCGGTTGCTGCCGCTCCGATCATTACTGAGCATAAAGCTGATCTCGAGCAAGCACACCTGTTCATCGCAACGCCGTTCGTCGGTGCCCGCGACCAGCGGCGTTACGCGGCGGATCTGCTCACGAGCGTTATCGGCGGCGGAACGTCGAGCCGTCTCTGGCAAAAGGTTCGCGAAGAACGCGGGCTCGCCTACAGTGTCGGCACAAGCGCCGCGATGTTCAATGATTGCGGGTTATTTTCAGTCTTTGCGGGAACCTCACCCGAACAGGTCGGCGAGGTCGTTGACATTGTTATGCAGGAGCTACGTGCCGTCGTCTCTCTCGGGATAACCCAGGAAGAACTCGATCTGGTCAAAGATCAAACCCGGGCCGGGATTCTCCTTGGGCTCGAAGATTCCGCCGCACGTGCTGCCACCCTCGCTCAATCGGAAATGGTTCATGGCCGGCAGATACCGCTTGAGGAAACGCTCGCTAATATCGACGCAGTGGAGCTTTCCGATACTAGCGCACTCAGCGAAGAATTCTTCCGTACAGATAAGGTCGCGTTCGCAGCCATCGGCGACTTGAACAATATAAAGATCGACCGCGAGCGGCTCCGCATTAAATAAATATGACAGGGCGGTGCAGGCGGGCCGCCCTGTCATGTTTCTTAGTGCTTCATTTTCGACGGACGGAATCTCAGGAACAACTGCCAACCCGCATGTCGCGTGCCGCCATAATATGGCGTTAACGCTCCGGGATTTGTATTGAACGTCGCCGATCCGCCGATCCCAACATCAAGCCCTTTGTCTTTCACCACATCCCGAACGTAGCCCAACGAATAGCTGCCGACCAGAAAAACGTCACTGTGGATCGGGTCAGTGTGCGGTATAACGAGCTCGTGTCCGTCCTTTTGCACCTGTTCGATACGGCCAAAGATCGCGTTC
>JBBQGO010000248.1:0-4620 GCA_038323125.1 Pyrinomonadales bacterium | reverse complement strand
TTGTATTCGATCCGCAGCCGCCGCAGCGACTCCTCAAACAGTCTTGACTGAGCATTCGTCCTGTACAGCACCGCGATCCGGTCGTTCAGGCTTCGTCTCTGATGTTCCTCGATCTTTGAAGCAACGAACCTCGCCTCGCCTTCAGCGTCATACGCCTGATAGTAAAAGATCCGTTCACCGCCCTGGTTCGCGGTCCATAGCTTCTTTTTCTTTTGATTGACGTTGTTGTCGATAATAGCGTGGGCGACATCGAGGATAGTCTGGGTTGAGCGGTAATTCTGTTCGAGGAATATTACCTTCGCAGTCGGATAGTGCTGTTCGAAATCGAGGATGTTCCGGATATCGGCCTGACGGAATCCATATATGCTCTGAGCATCATCGCCGACCACGCAGATGTTCTGTTGCTTTTCCGTCAGAAAGCTGATCATTGCAAACTGCAGAGCGTTGGTATCCTGATATTCGTCGACGAGGATGTACTTATAGCGGTCGTTGTACTTTTCACGTGTCTCGGATGATTTCCTAAGCAGCTTTACGGTCTTGATCAGAAGATCGTCAAAATCCAGAGCGTTAGCGGTGTTCAGTCGTTCATCGTAGATCTTGAAAACCTTGGCGATCGCCGCTTTCTTACCGTCGCCGTATTCCACCCGCGAGGCATACATCTCAAAGTCCTCGCCGCGGTTTTTGGCTGCGCTGATCGCGTTTCGCACGTTTCGCGGAGCCAATTGCTTATCATCAAGGCCGAGGTCTTTCAGGGCCGCCTTAACGATCTTGAGCGAATCGTCCGTGTCGTAGATCGTGAAGGTTCGCTTGTAGCCCTCCTCCAGCTTTTCGATGTCCTGCCTCAGAATGCGAACGCAGAGACTGTGAAAGGTCGATATCAGCGGGGCGGAAGGCAGCTTCTGTCCCTTGAGCAGTTCTACGACACGAGCACGCATCTCGCCCGCCGCCTTATTTGTAAAAGTGACGGCAAGGATGCTGTGAGGCGGTACCTGCTTTTCGGCTATGAGATGAGCGATCCGTACGGTGATCACACGCGTCTTGCCGGAACCCGCACCAGCAAGGATCAAAAGCGGCCCTTCGGTTATCTTGACGGCCTCGACCTGTTGAGGATTGAGCGATGAGATAATGTTCATTGAGGGTAAAACCGATATGAGGCCACCGCACTACTTGATCAGTGCCTGAATTTCCTTAAACTTGTCGTGCTTCGAATCGCGCATCATTTCGAAGAACGCCATCTCGATCGAGGATTGGACGACCCCGCTAGCAGTCATTTTTGCAAGGCCGGCCGACTGGTCATGCTCAAATCTCGAACAAATACAGTCAGCGAGCACATGCACTTGAAAGCCGAGCCCCAGCAGTTCGTGGGCCGTCTGGCTTACGCAAACATGGGCCTCAAGGCCGCAGAGAACGACCTGTTTGACGCCTGCCCCTTCGAGGCTCTCAACAAGCGAGCCGCCGCCGCATGAACTGAAGGCGGTCTTTTCGATCACTTGAAAATCATCGGGCAAAACGAGCTGTATCTCCTCGGCTGTCCGGCCGAGCCCTTTCGGGTATTGCTCGGTAACAAACACAGGTGAGCCCAACTCCAAAAAGCCCCGGACTGCTGTCGACGCACGAGATGCGATCACGCTAAAAACAGGGATCGCCTTTCGAAAGCCTTCCTGAACGTCAATGACCAAAAGCGCGGCTGTTTTGCTGTCTAAAAGATTAGGATGCGACATTAATTTATTCATTCTCGAGGGCTTCATGAGAGGAGGGCGGCTGCAAATTAATACCCGCTTCCCTTTCCACTGCCTCGATACGTTCTTCTTTCTCACGCATCTCTTTCTTGTACGTTTTGAAAAAGATCACACACGCAGCGACTGACAGAATGACTATCAGTATCATCATCGCGGCGATGAAATATACTTCCGCTCTTCCGCTTCCGGGCATACGTCAAGTGTAGAGTGCAGGCACCCCATATTCAAGTTGGGCGATTAGTGATAACTAATGGGCTAATCGAAGGAAGTTCATTAGCTGGGAGCGTGCGGTGGAAAGGTATTCTCAACGGATCCGGTCAATCGAACGCGGTAGATCTCGGGCAGACTGCGTACTTTCTTGTCCTTGTCGGTAATAAGGTGAAGCGTGTCGCCCTCAGCAATGAGGATTTCATCGGAGGGACGGAAAACCTCGTATACAAATCTCAAACTCCGGCTTCGCAGTTCGGCGACCTTGGTTCGGATCGTCAGTTCATCGTCGTAAAAGGCGGGGGATTTATATCGGCAATACGATTCCGCGACGACGAGGAAAGCGTCGTCCTCTTCTTCCATTTCCTTATATGAAAAACCCTTGTCGCGGCAAAAGTCGCTTCGTCCGGTTTCAAACCAGATCAGATAGTTAGCATGATGGACGATGCCCATCTGATCGGTTTCGGCGTACCGAACCCGAAGCTGCGTTTCGTGCCATCCATCCATAAAGCATTTGCCTATTGTCAGTTCCAGCAGTCAAGTCAGCGGCTTACCCAAAACCAATCTGGATTCTTTACTAGGTGTGAGGCCCAACTGTCAGCGGCGGTCGGCGGAATTGCTCTGCCGCTGACAACGAAAGAAAAATTGGCTGGGAGACAGGGATTCGAACCCCGATAGGCAGATCCAGAGACTGCAGTCCTACCATTAGACGATCTCCCAGCGTAATTAATAATTTACGTTCCCGTGCAGGGGTCTGTCAAACGTCTTTGCCAATCCGGTATAGGCTAGGCAAAATAGAAGGTTATGTCGACGCTGGACAAGGAAATACTTAACAACCGCCAGGCATTTCATGAATACCACATCCTCGACAAGTACGAGGCGGGCGCGGTGCTCGTTGGGACTGAAGTGAAAAGCATCATGGCGGGGCGTATCCAGCTCAAAGACTCGTATGTAGCAATAAAGGACGGCGAGGTCTGGTTGACCAATGTCCATATCTCACATTATTCCCACGGCAATATCCAAAATCATGATCCGGTCCGGACGCGTAAGCTCCTGCTGCACCGAAAAGAGATCGAAAAGCTCGAAAAAGAAACGACACAAAAGGGCATGACCCTCGTCGTCACCCGCATTTACTGGAAGAACGGCCGGATCAAGTTTGAGATCGGGGTAGCCAAGGGCAAGAAACTATACGATAAACGCGAGACCGAAATGCGAAAGACAATCGAGAAAGAAACCAGACAGGAGTTGAAAGAGAAGCTTAGATAAGCTATAGATATTACAACGTTTTATCAATCTAGGTTCGATATATTGAGGTAATTAATGAAATTCCAGGCGATCACCGGTAACTTTACGGAGGCAAACGCCGATGCGTTGGCCGTTGCAGTATTCAAGGACGACAAGCCCGGCAGCGGGCCTCTTAAGGATCTTGACAAAATGACGGGCGGCCTTATCACCGCAGTTATGAAGGCTGAGGAATTCAAGGGCGACGCGGGCGAGATCGCCATGCTGCGATTTGCGGCGAAGGGACCGATCAAGGCTAGCCGTCTACTTTTGGTCGGCGCAGGCGAAAAAGCCGATTATAAGGACCACGCCGTTGCCGCTGTCGCCGGTGCAGCCACACGATTTGTCCGCAAGCGAAATATCAAGAGCCTGGCCCTGCTGCCTAGAGGTTCGGGCGAAACTGCCTTGGTCGTTCAGAATGCGGTTCAGGGCTTTATCACAAGCCAGTTTGAACTCGACAAATATAAGACTCGGGATAAGAACGAGACCGCCGTTACGAGTTTCATCGTATGTGTTGATGGTGGTAAACCGGCAGATCTGAAACAGGGGGTCACCCACGGGCAAGCTATTGGCGAATCGATGAATTTCACACGAGATCTCGCCAATGAACCGCCAAACATACTCCACCCGACGGAGATGGCACGTAGGGCTCAGGCGATGGCGAAGGAAACTGGCCTGAAATGCGAGATCCTCGATGAAGCCAAGATGACGAAAATGGGAATGGGTTCGCTCATGAGTGTTTCCCTCGGTTCGTCGCAGGCAGCCAAGCTGATCGTCCTGAGATACGAGCCTGCAAAGAGCACAGCCAAGAAAGGTGAGCTCCTTGCATTGGTAGGCAAAGCCGTGACCTTCGACACGGGCGGCATCTCACTCAAGCCGGGCGAAGGCATGGACGCAATGAAGTACGACATGTCAGGCGGAGCTACCGTAATGGGTACAATGCGGGCCATCGCACAGATCAAACCGACGGTGCCGGTCATCGGCGTCATCGGGGCTGTCGAGAATATGCCTGACGGCAGTGCCTCGCGTCCCAGCGATGTGGTTACCGCGATGAACGGCAAGACCATCGAAATTCTAAATACCGATGCCGAGGGCCGGCTCGTGCTTGCGGATGCAGTCGCTTATGCCGAGAAGCAGGGTGCAACCCGGATCGTCGATATGGCGACACTTACCGGTGCTGTCATCATCGCCCTGGGAGACCTCAACACCGGGATCATGGGTAATGATCAATCACTCGTCGACGAGTTGATATCTTGCGGACAGGAGGTCGGCGAAGGGTTTTGGCAACTGCCGCTCAGCCCCGACTATAGCAAACAGATCCGGTCGGACATCGCTGACATTAAGAATATAGGTCCCCGCGGAAAAGCCGGAACGATCATGGGCGCGGTCTTTA
>JBBQGO010000247.1:0-4639 GCA_038323125.1 Pyrinomonadales bacterium | reverse complement strand
TTCGTGGCACAGAGCGGCATAGGCTTTCATTGTCTGTTGGAATCGCCGATCTAATTCGACCATGAGGGCCTCGGTTTGTTCGAGCAGGTCTTCGGGCTCGGCGTAGGTCATCAGCTCTTCGTCAAGCTTGTCCATGCTCTCAACGATCTCATCGACGTCTTCGTCCAGGGCCCCCAACAGGCTCGTCTTCCACAGTTCCGCGTTTCGCTCCTTCATGCCCCATTCGACGATATACAACCACCGCTTGCGGATCTCGCGTTCCGACAACCCCTCGGCCTCAGCCATATGAATAAATTGACGCTGTGCCAACTCCGCCTCACTAAACAAATCCTCAGCCTTGGTCTGCTGCTCTTGTAATTTTTCGGATATTTCCATAGTTATGAGTTGATCAATTCCCTGATGAACCAACCGCCTCTACATCCTACTTGTCTGACCGTGAGACAGTTAATGCGAATCTGGGTTATTATAATGCATACATGTCTCAGCTTACTTCCCCGGAGCTTGATAAGTTAATTCCAAAGCTTGCCCGCAATGAGGTTGAGCTCGAGAAGATACGTAACGATGTCTCCGAACGCAAAACGCTTCACTCTATACTGATTGGCGATTCGCAGGATTTGTCCGCAATCCGCAACGATTCGGTACATCTTGTTTTAACTTCTCCACCGTATTGGAACCTTAAGCAGTATAACGCCCATGCAGAGCAGTTGGGACATGTTGACGACTATCAGGACTTTCTGGACAGATTAGATAAGGTGTGGCGAGATTGTTTTGACAAGCTGGTTGTTGGCGGACGGATGATCATAGTGGTCGGAGACGTGATGCTGTCCCGCCGAAGGAATGGAGTTCACAAGGTAGTTCCGCTTCATGCCGACATTCAGGTCCGCTGTGAAAAATTAGGTTTCGATAATCTGGCTCCGATCTTTTGGCACAAGATATCGAACGCGAAGTTCGAAGTCGGCGGTAATTCGAAATTTCTAGGCAAGCCATATGAGCCGAATGGTGTGATCAAGCACGATGTTGAATATATCCTTATGCTGCGAAAATCGGGCGGTTATCGAAAGCCCGACGTTGAACAGCGGCGGCTTTCCGTTATCTCGGAAGAGGAATTTAGCGAATGGTACCAGCAGATCTGGACACTCGGCGGAGCATCTACAAGAAATGGCCATCCGGCTCCTTACCCCGAAAAGCTGATGAACCGCCTTATTCGTATGTTCAGCTTTGTCGGGGATACTGTCCTTGACCCTTTTCTCGGCTCAGGCACCACGATGCTCGTTGCTGCAAAGATCGGGCGAAACTCGATTGGCGTGGAAATCGACGAATCTTATGCCGGCATGGCTCGCAAAAGACTAGAGGACGAGTTTGGAATGTTTCTTAACGACAAAGTACATCTGACCGTAGGAAAAATCACAAATGAGCAAACTGCTGCCGCCTAATTTTGACTCCCTTGTCGTCGAAGCAGTCAAGGATTTCTGGAATAGGCGGTTACGCACCGACATAACTTCGCAGGAAGGCGGCCGCGGCTCCGTAATCGGAGGGGGGAATTTGGACTCTTTTTCTCTTCTTATTCGCGAAGTTGCTCTCTTCTGCGAAATTCCAGCCGAAAGTATAACGATCACGGGCAAAAGTCGCCTCACTATCCCCGGCTACTTTCGCCCGACAAAGATGTGGGACGCTCTGGTCGTTTACAAGAAACGACTCATAGCAGCGTTTGAGCTCAAATCGCAGGTGGGGCCTTCGTTCGGAAACAACTTCAACAACAGATCCGAAGAGTCTATTGGATCTGCACATGATTTTTGGGTAGCTCATCGGGAAAAAGCGTTCCATTGCGCCGATCCCGATCTACTTTTCGAAATGAGCGACAGCAATCCCCCTTTTCTCGGGTACTTAATGCTCTTAGAGGACTGCCCACAATCGACGCGTGGGATTAGGGTCGAGGAAGCTCACTTCAAGATCTTTCCAGAATTCGTTCAGTCTTCATACGCAAAGCGCTATGAATTGCTTGTCGAAAGGCTGGTTGTGGAAAAGCTCTACTCATCCGCATCATTGATTCTCTCCAACCGAGAAAAAGGCCTGGCGGAAGGATCCTTCGCATCACCGAAGGAGACATTGAGTCCGCGTTCGTTGTTCGCTCATTTTGCAGGTGCGTTACTGGCAGCAAAAGAAACCTATTGAGGGATAATTCCACATTTCCCGTGCACTTCGATGAACACTCTCTACTACGGCGATAATCTGAATATCCTGCGGCGGTATGGCGGAAACCCGCACGGTAGTAAGTGTGTTCCTCTAACGCATGCATCCACGGACGCGGCAGTCGGAGACACACTCCCTACCGGTCGTGTTTCCGCCTCCGTTACTCCTGTCGCTTCTTATCGTGTCATCGGCCAACCCGAAGATCTCGATGGTGCAAAGGAACTCGCACTCAATGACCGGTATGGTTTCCAATGGTGGATACTGCCGCTTATCGGTGCACGTGCACTAGGAGCGGAGAAAGGCTCAAAAGAAGGTAAGAAGGCGCGGACAAAGGTATCGATGGCCTTATGGTTTTCACAGACGACAATTCAGGCAAGGCAAAGCGTGTCATCGTCTCGGTCAAAAGCGGCCACCCAAACGTTTCGCACATCCGCGACCTTGGCCACGTCATCGATCGCGAAGCAGCAGCCATCGGAGTCTACCTAACCCTCGCACCCCCAACAAAACCAATGCTCGAAGAAGCCGCCGGAAAAGGCTTTTACCACTCCCCGGGCTGGAACAAAGACTACCCGCGTTTGCAAGTTCTTACGGTCGAAGATATTCTGGCGGGGAAAACTGTAGATCTCCCACCCAATCTTGACACATTTAAGAAAGCCCAAAAGACAGGAATAGAGAGTACTGACCAGGGAACCTTCGGGTTCTAACCGCACAGTTATGGACATCTTTGACAGGCCGTTGCGCTACGCAAAAAAGATCTGGCACGATGCTGTGTGGAGCAAAGTGATCGGGGGTTTGATCTTAGCTCCGCTCTTAGCTATTCTTGGATGGATAGCATATCGTTTGCAGGACGTCTATTGGACAAGCGTGCCTCTTTGGATTTTCCTGACCGTTACTCTTTTGCTTCTTACTACGTCAATTATCTTCATGGGGCTATGGCTCAAAGTTCGTTCAAGTTCTGTTGCAGATATCATTGACGGAACGGTCACTACGGAGGTGGAATTTCAGTTGCGAGACATCGAAATTCGAATGCTCGTAGAGTTGTTTAAGGCGACTGAGCGTCGATCCCAAAACGAGATCGCGCAAACTCTGGGCATAGAGCTTCCGGGAACCGCAAAATACCATCTGCAGCGGCTTAAGGATCAAGAATTTATCACGTTTTGGTCTCCGTCCGTTCGCTTGAGTCATCACGGATCAACTGGTTATGCCATCGAGCAGAAGGGACGCGAGTATGTTATCGAGCGGAACCTTCTCACGTCCCAAGGGCGATTCGAGGCTTCCCGGGAGTCAAAGGCCTCTCGCACTCTCCCGAAATAGCTGTCTTATTTGATGACATCCAAGATTCTAACGTCCGAATGGCTTGCCGAAACGAATTCACAACTCGCGGATCAGGGGATTCCCCCAAACGAACGGCACAAGAAGGCTCACGCGCTCTGGTGGGCCGAACTTCTACCTGACGAGTTGGCATGTAGAGACAGCGAGGCCGAATACCACCACCTACAAATCGAACAGCGTCGATCGTTCGCACATATCGAAGCTTTCTTTCTAACGCAACAGATGAAGAGGCGATCTTCAGGAATGATAGGTGGTCCAATGTACCGCGCCGCATTCTACTACTTAGGAGAGTTCTGGCCATTCGATGTTCCGCTGATTATGGGCCAGATCAAAGTCCGATTTTTGAAGCACCTACAGATAGCTCCCGACGCTTTGGCGATGCTCAAGAGTGACAAGGTCTCGCTGGGCGAGTTCACCCTTTTCTGCGAGGACTGCATTGACTACGGCTATGCGATAGAGAAAGTATTGTCTGTACCCGTATCGGACGTTGCTCTTCGGTTTTGTTAAGTGCTGATGCTCATCTGACCGCTACATCACAGATGCTTTTCATGGAGCCAAAGGATTCCAAGCCGTTACTCGATACCGCGATGTCGATAGAGATCTTCTGTAAGGCCTTTTTAGCAGTCAAACAGAACCTTACTGAGGATGATCTACGCAAAAAATACAGACACGATGTAAATGCTCTGATTCGGGACTGTATCGGACTGGGACTCTCGGATCTGACGAAGGCGGTCGCCGTGGTTAGTAGGCTCCCGCGCGTAGAGGACCGCTATAAGACTGCGGAATGCGTGCTTGGTGAACTTTGGCAGGCTTACCGGGCTTCGTTGGTAGTCGGCGTGACAGTATTGAGGTCATTAACATTTCGGGATTGTCGGAAACCCATCGTCGGGCCTCGTTGATGGCGAAGGTTCAAGTTGCGAAAGTCGAAAGAGCAAAGTAAAACGGCAATCGCGGTCAGCAGACGATTCTGCGGTCCTCGCGAAAAGTAAAGGCGGAGACGTCTCCCACTACGTCTCCGCCGAATCCAAGAGGGAGCGATTTTGGGGTCGCCCTGAACTTAGACTAGATTATTCTAAAACTCCCTCTTCCATTTTGTCAAAGGCCGCTGCCCGGCGAG
>JBBQGO010000246.1:0-4642 GCA_038323125.1 Pyrinomonadales bacterium | reverse complement strand
AAACGTTCAGAGAGTGTGCCGACGAACCGATCATCGAAACCGTATCAAAATTCGGGTATCGATTTGCTGCCGAAGTTACGCGTACCGCCGACGCTGAAAACGTATTCATTGTCGATGAACGGACGGTCCAGCACTTTCGCGGCGATCAGATCATAACAATCGATGACGGATCTGCGGCTAAAACGGAGGCGAGCGAAAAAGCGGGAACCGGAGATGAGGATCCGGCAAGACCTTTTCCGGCTCATCGTCGCCGCCCAATCGCAGTCTCTCCCCTTGTTCTAGCCGTCTTCGCCTTGATCTCAATAGCCGGGATCGGTTTTGCCGTTTATCAAAATTACTTTAAAACCAATGCGATGAAGGCGGTCGTAACCTCGCGTGTCGTTCCGTTTACGGGGGCGAAAGGTTTTGAAAATTCGCCTTCGTTTTCGCGCGATGGCAAGCAGCTCGCATATTCTTGGAACGGCGGGTCGGGTGATGCGAGCGACATTTATGTCAAACTTGTCGATGCGGGCGAACCGCTCCAAGTGACCAAAACGGAAGCTAATGAACACTATCCGACATTTTCGCCGGACGGCAAGTACATTGCATTTGTTCGAGGGAAATATGGCAAACCTGGCGAAGTTATACTCATACCCTCGCTCGGCGGCCGAGAACGCCGCATCGCTCGTCTGTTTTCCGGCAATTACAGCATCTCTTACTCGCCCGATGGCCGGCATATCGCCGTCCTTGATACCGAAGATTCAACCGAAGGCGGACAATTCGCGGTTTATCTGGTTAATGTCGAAACAGGCGAACGAAGGCGCCTTACCGCACCTGCCGATTTCCTGGGCGAGACCACGCCGCGTTTTTCCCCCGGCGGCGATAGCGTCGCGTTCATCCGCGTCTTCAGCGAGGACGAACACGGCCGCAACAGTGGAAAACAGGATCTATTCGTGGTCCCGACGATCGGCGGCGAACCTCGCCAATTGACCTTTGACGGCGTGATCATAAACTCGCTGGCGTGGAGCCCTGATGACTATTATATTTTTTTCGTACCGGTTCGACCGCCAAATCAGACAATTGTCCGGCGTGTGCCCGCCTCCGGCGGTGAACAGGATATCGTCTCGACCGGCAGCTCAAATATCACGAACATTTCTATGTCGCCCGACGGCAGGACGTTGGCTTTTGCCGAGGATGTCAGGCAATGGAAGATCTGGCGTGTTCTGCCGGACGGGAGCAGGGGAACTAAACTGATCGATTCGGAGTTTGTCGAATTTTTTCCGCAGTTTTCGCCCGATGGATCGCGGATCGCATTTCAGACCGACCGCACGGGAAAATCCGAGATCTGGACGATGGATCCGAATGGGGATAGCTTGAACCAACTGACGGAATCGCGATTCCCGTCATCGGCACCTCAATTTTCGCCGGATGGATCCCAAGTCGTTTTTAATCAGAAAGACGGCGAAGATTTTGCTAATTATATAGTTTCGGCGGCGGGAGGCGAACCGCAGCGTATCTCGCCGCGAGGAGTGCAGGACGATCTGCCGGTATGGAGTTCGGACGGCAAATATATCTACTTTACTTCGAACCGCTCGGGCGAGCGAAACATTTGGAAAATGAATGCAGACGGCACCGGCGAAGCCGTTCAGATCACTAGAAACAGCTCATATCGCGCGATGCCCTCACCCGATGGCAAAACTGTCTTCTTTCTGAGATACGGAGTTGCGGACGAGCTATGGCGTGTTCCTGCAGAGGGCGGTACCGAAGAGATCATACCCGAGTTCAAGACAGCAGGGTTTTATAGCTTTTGGACGATAAAATCGACAGGGATATATTTCCTCGCCGCAACCACTGACCAAAGTTTCAAATTGAAAGTCTACGATTTTGCCGATGGACGAATAAAAGACGCCCCCGGCGACTACAAAATACCGGCTAACCTCGAGGGTTTTCAAATCACGGTTGATAATAACGTTCTATTATGTTCGATCCTGCAAAGATCCAGCCGTGTGATGCTCGCCGACCTTGAATAAAACCGTTTCAGGAGGTGCCCCCGACTGTTTCTTACGTCGGTGGCCAATGTTCGACCTTGCCTGCGTGTTTTGGATTTCGCGAGACTCCTACTATACTCGAACCTCTATATCAGATCATTCCGGTTTTAATTTTGGAGGAATAAATAGTGATGAAGAACTTTGTACGCGTCGCCCTTGCCGCTTGTGTGGTTTTCCTGGTCATCGTTTTCGCGGCAATTGTCGATCGCGATACAACGAGCGCGGCCGGCAGGTCCGATGGGATAGAAGTAAGATCCGAGCGCGGCCAGAATGTCCTGACGGTCAGCGGCCTTGGCGAGGTTTATCGGACATCCGAGACGATCAGTGAGCCAGCCGCCCTGTCATTCGCAGATTCGACGACGCGGGTCGTCACCTGGGCCGCCGGCCAGCAGCGATTTTACGCGATCAGCCTCGACGGCAATAGCATTTCTCGGATCGCCGAGGCCGATCACAGGATAATGCTCAGGTACAGCGAATTCGATCCGCTCGTAACCGCGCCGCTCCTGCCGCCCCTCCTTACTTCGCGAGCCACAAATGCCGGCGTCGAACGCGCGTACATCGTTCAGTTCCTCACCCAGCCGCTCGACGAATATCGCCGCCAGCTCACCGACGCCGGTGCACACATACGCATCTATCTGCCCAATCACGCTTATCTTGTCTCAATGAGCGATCAGACGTATGCCGCCGTCTCGGCGCTGCCGGCGGTGAGATGGGTCGGACGCTACGAACCTGCATTCAAGCTGGAAGAGTTCCTTTTAGAGACGATAGGCGAGGATCCGACACGCCTCGCTCCGGCCCGCTACAACATAATGGCGGTCGAACGGGGTGCGGATGCTCAGAACGACATTGGCTCGTTGATCCAACAGCTTGGGGGCAGCGTTGACAACGTGATTCCTGAGGGCTATCGGATGGAGGCGACACTATCGGGCGAACAGCTGCTCGAGCTCGCACACCATGAAAAGGTAATGTTTATCGACCGCTGGAGCGCTCCTGAGACCGATATGGACATAGTCAGAGCTATCGGCGGTGCAAATTTGCTTAATACACTCGAGGGCTATCGCGGACAGGGTGTGAGGGCCGAGGTGATGGACAACGGGCTGCGTCAGACGCATACCGATTTTCAGGTCGGAGGGCCGGCGATCATTCACAATTCATCCAACACCTCGGAACCGTCTAATCACGGAACGTCAACCTACGGCATCAATTTTGGCCGCGGAACAGTCAACGGAGCGGGCAAGGGAATGCTGCCGGAGGCAACCGGGATCTTTGCCGATTACGATTTTCTCACCAACAGGTACACTCACACCGCCCGACTTTTACAGGAGCCGTACAATGCCGTCTACCAGTCGAATAGCTGGGGCGGCTCGCTGACGACCGCATACACAACCATCTCAGCTGAGATGGACGACATCCTGTTCATCAACGATTTCACGCTTCTCAATTCACAGAGTAATACCGGAAATCAGAGTTCCCGGCCGCAAGCATGGGCCAAGAATGTTGTCTCGATCGGCGGGATCCGCCATTTCAACTCGGCATCGCTGACGGACGATCGGTGGCAAGGTGGAGCAAGTATCGGTCCCGCGGCCGACGGCCGCATTAAGCCTGAACTCGCGCATTTTTATGATTCGGTGTTTACAACCAGTAATTCGAGCGATGCTGGGTATACCTCGAGCTTTGGAGGAACGAGCGCCGCGACGCCGATCACGGCGGGACACTTCGGCATCTTTTTTCAGATGTGGCATGAACGGGCCTTTGGAAACCCGGCTGGCGGCGCGACCGTCTTTGATAGCCGTCCGCACATGTCGACGGCCAAGGCCGTCATGATAAATACGGCCCAGCAATGGGACATGACCATCGCGGGAACGGATGTTACGCGTGTACGCCAAGGTTTTGGCAGGGCCGATCTCACTAATCTATACAACCTCAGCCGCGGCATGTTTATCAAGAACGAGACGGATGTCCTTTTGAATCTCGAGACGAAGACATACCCTTTGGCCGTGGTTTCTGATTCGTTCAGGGCACCGCTCAAGGTGACGATGGTTTACACCGATCCAATGGGCAGTCCCGGAGCCACTAGAGCTCGCCTCAATGATCTGACACTCAAAGTCACGGCGCCGGACGGCACCATTTATTGGGGCAATGTCGGGCTCGGAGTGGGTGGCGGAATGTGGTCAACGCCCGGCGGCACTGCAAACATCGTCGACACGGTCGAGAACGTATTTATCGAGCGTCCTGCGGCGGGCACGTGGACGATCGAAGTGATCGCCTCGGATCTCGTCGCCGACGCACGCGTTGAAACGCCCGGTGTGATCGATGCGGACTATGCACTGGTCGTAAGCGGGCCGCTCGCCCCGCGTGACAGGGGAAGACTCGGCGACTGGTTCAGATAATGGCAACAGGATGTTTTTCGAGTCCGTGGAACGGACGATCGTTAATGGCCCACCGATTTATCGGCGGGAAAGGGTTAGGAAACGCGTCTCACTCGCGGGATGTGTTGAACGTGGTCATCGGTTCTGCTGCCAATGATCATATGAATTAAAGGTGACCTCGCAGTCACAAAAGCCGCCCGTGCTATCAAGCCACCTATTCACCAAGTCGGCAGATGGTTTGTGATC
>JBBQGO010000245.1:0-4644 GCA_038323125.1 Pyrinomonadales bacterium | reverse complement strand
CTCGATGACGATTGTCAGACGGTGTCGTGTCCGACGTTTGAGCAGCTCTTTGCCGCGATCGATCGCGGGATGGCCGATCTCATCTTAACGCCGCTTGAGAATAGTCTGATAGGTTCGGTTCATCGATGCGTCGATCTGCTTTTGGCAAGCGATCTGCAAATAGTCGCCGAGATCGTGCTGCCGGTCTCGCACTACCTCATCAGTTCGTCAGCAGCGACGGTCGAGACGATAAAGTCCGTCGAGTCGCACCCGGCCGCACTAGCGCAATGCACGCGCTTCTTTGCCTCTCATCCGCACCTGAAGCGCGTCGAGGCCGACGACACTGCGGGCAGCGTTCGGCGTGCGGTCGAAAGTGGCGATACCACGAGAGCCGCGATCGGCAGCCGCCGGGCGGCAGAGATACACGGCGGCACGATACTGCGTGAATATATCGAGGACCACTCAGAGAACTACACGCGGTTCGCATTACTGTCGGCAACGGCTGACGACGTGTCGGGCGGCGACAAAATATCGCTTGTCGTCAAACTCAAGCATCAGCCCGGCTCGCTGCATGCGGCGCTCAGGCCGCTGGTTCGCCGGGGCGTCGATCTGCTTAAGATCGAGAGTTTGCCGATCAAGGATTCGCCGACCCAGTTCAACTTCTATCTCGATCTGGCCGTGCCTGCGATCGAGGCCGATCTCACCGGAGCGCTTGCCGAGATCGGCGAACAGGCCGACGAAGTCCGCTTTCTGGGCCGCTACTCAACTATTAAACTGTCAAAGAACTAACGTATGATCCTCATCCTCAAACCACAAATCGACTCTGACAGCCGCGAATACAAGAGGCTGGAGACGCATCTTTCAAGCATGCCCAACATCGAGTTTCGCGTACACCGCGTGCAGGGAAGCGAGCAGCTGCTGACCGAGATATACCTGATCGGCAACACAGCGGCACTTTCGCTCGACGAGATGAAGAGCCTCTCCGGCGTCGATCACGCCGTTCGCATCTCGGAGGAATATCGTGTTCTTGGCCGCCACAAGGGCGACAACCGAACGTCCGAGTTCACATACAACGGCGTGCGTTTTGGGCAGGATAATTTGAACGTTTTCGCCGGACTATGTGCCGTCGATTCGCCCAAGAGCGTTGAGGCGATGATGAAAGCTCTTCATGAAAATGGCCAGGTTTGCACTCGAATGGGAGCATACAAGCCGCGTACGAGTGCCTACTCTTTCCAAGGGCATGGCAAGAATTGCTTGCCCTACGTTTTCGAACTCGCCGGCAAATACGGCATCAAGGTCATTGCGATGGAAGTGACGCATGAGTCGCATGTCGATGAGATCAGCGCCGCTTTGCGTGAGACAGGTGATCCGACCGGCGTAATGCTGCAGATCGGTACGCGGAACACGCAAAATTTTGAGTTGCTAAAGATCGTCGGGCGTCAGCAGCAGTTTCCGGTTTTGCTCAAACGTGGTTTTGGCATCACGCTCGACGAATCGCTCCACGCCGCCGAATATCTCGCGAGCGAGGGAAATCAGATGGTCATCTTCGGCCTTCGCGGTATGAAGACCAACATCGGCGATCCGCATCGGAACATGGTCGATTTTGCACACATACCAGTCGTTAAACGATTGACGCGAATGCCGGTCGGCATCGATCCATCGCACTCGGTCGGTACGCGTTCGAGGTGCTCCGATAACATTCTGGACATTATGCATGTCACCGCTCAGGGCGTGATCGCCGGTGCGAATATGATCTTGGTCGATTTTCACCCGGAACCTAATGTTGCACTGGTTGATGGACCTCAGGCGTTGAGGATGGAAGAGTTGTCGCGGTTTCTTGAAGACGTGTCGATCGTTAGGAAGGCCTACGAGAAGCGGCTGGCCCTTTATTCCGGGACAGCCGCTCACGAGCGTTCTGCAAATGGATGAGCCTCGCAAAATGCGTCGCGAGGCCCACTCCATTGACGAATGGTGCTTTCGGGTTAATACCGCCGGTTGTTCCTCGACCTTTGAACTCCTGTAACTATCGCGCCGCCCGCGAGACCCGTAGCGCCGCCGATCAACGCGCCTCTTTTTCCCCCGATCAAAGCACCTAGCAGGGCACCGCCGCCAGTTCCGATCGCGAGATTAAATGCCGTGCGATTGCGTTGGTATACATTCGGACGCCTTACCCCATTGTAGTAACCGTTGTTGTAATAACCGTCATTGCTATACTGGCGGCCGTTATTAGAGTAGCGGTTGCGCGAATTACCACGATACTCGCTCCTGACGTTACGGGAATTGCCGCGATAGGAAGCGTTTTTCGGAGCACAATAGCGTCCCGTCTGGGCCGAAACTGCAATTGGAGCCATAATAGCTAGAATCGACGCGATCAATACTGCTGTAATCTGTTTTCTCATATTTATACTTCTCCTGCTTTGAAAATTGTCAATCCACTCTGTGAAACTGGCAATCGGCGTGCCACTAGGATGCAAGCGTGTCTATTGCACATGGTTACGGCAAATCACCCGCGTTTGCGCTGCTCCGTTGCGCACGAAATCGGCGGTCGATTAACGGTATGGTTTGGAACCAAATCGGGAAGGTGAGAATTGAGAGCTGAAAAGTAGAGCCATGACCTTGGCCGTTCAGGCCTTGAAAATAATCCTGTACAAGAGCGCGCGCGAGTGTTAAACTTTTGCTTAAGTTGCCTAAGCGCCAACAAACGCAGTTATTTATCTACTAATAGTTAATCCAGATGCTAAAGAATCCGATACCTGAACTTGCGCTGTTCTTCGACATGGAGTGGGTGCCGGACGCGGCCGGAGCGAGGCGTTTGTTTGATCTGGCGGACGATGTGAGCGAGATCGACGCGATGCAGCGGTTGTGGGAACACACGCCGGCGTACGACGCGGAAAAGAATCCGAGGCCGTTTCTTAAGTACATGTTTTCGCGTGTGGTCTCAATAGCATTTATGTCGCGGCGAGTCGTTTACCGTGACGGCGAACGTACGATTGAATTTCGGTTGAATTCCTTTCCGGAACTTCCGCTTCGTGACGAGACGGTGGACGAGGCCGAGATCATCCAGCGGTTTCTCACGTCGGTCGGGAAAGCAAGGCCTCAGCTGGTGGGCTTTAATTCAGGCAATTCGGATATGCAGGTTTTAATACAGCGTGGATTGATCAACGAGATCACGGCACCGCAATTTAACGAGCGGCCGAACAAACCGTGGGAGGGCGACGACTATTTTGACGCGAAGAACAGCGAAGGCCACCTAGATCTGATCACCCGATTTTATGGTGGCACAGGGATGACGCCGCGGCTCGATGAACTGGCAAAGATGTGCGGCTTTCCGGGCAAGATCGATGTAAAGGGGGATCAGGTGACCGAGCTTTGGCTGAACCGCGACATCACCAAGATCATCGAGTACAACCAGATCGACGTGCTCAATACCTATCTCGTATGGCTGCGGGTCGTCTATTTTACGGGGAAGCTGAGCGAGGAACATTACATCTCGGAACAAGAGCAATTTCGCGAGTTTCTCGACACTGAATCGCAGAAGCCGGAGAAGGCGTTTATCTCCGCGTTTATCGATAAGTGGCCCCTCTGATATGGACAGTATTTTGAGGCGTGTCGCGAGGTTTGTGTCGGGGCGGCTAATGCCGCGGCGGGCGTATCGCGTTCGGAGAGGGCCACTGAAAGGGGCGAGATTTATTTTGGGATCGCTCTCGGGCGAGGGCGGCGGAGCGAGCGTTTACGTTGGCGAGATGGAGCCCGAGCAGACGGCGGCGATGGCCTGGGCGATCAAGGCCGGCGGCGTTTTCTTTGATATCGGGGCGAATGTCGGGTATTACACGATACTTGCTTCGCGACTAGTCGGCAGCGGCGGCAAGGTCGTGGCGTTCGAGCCATTGCCGAGGAATATCGAATTTTTGCGGCAGCACATCGATCTAAATGCCGCTGCGAATGTCACATTAAAACCCTTTGCCGTATCGGAAAAGAAAGGCATCGTCAGGTTCGCGCTCGGCCCGGACAGTGCGATGGGGCACATTGGCGATGAGGGTGAACTAGAGGTGGCGACGACGACGATTGACGACATTGTCAGCGAACTCGACATCACGCCCGATGTGATGAAGATCGACGTTGAGGGAGCGGAAAGGGAAGTCTTTCTCGGGGCCGCAAGTATGTTTGAGACGGCGAAGCCGGTGATATTTCTCTCGACGCATTCTGACGAATTGAGAGGCTGGTGTTTGGAGCATCTTCGCGGGCTGGGATACAAGATAAAGCCGCTGATCGGTGGCGAAGACGGGCATGAATTTGTAGCGACGCACGATTGACCCCATTTATGGAATTCAACCGCATCTATCACGAAAACTGCATCGATACTCTCGCGAAAATGTCGGACGACATGATCGACATGACGATCACGAGTCCGCCGTATGACGATCTGCGCGAATATAACGGTTATCATTTCCCGGTCAAGGAGATCGCCGCTGGTTTGTTTGCAAAGACAAAACCGGGCGGCGTTGTGATCTGGGTGGTCGGCGACAGGACGGTGAATGGCGGTGAGACGCTGACGAGCTTTCGGCACGCGATCGCGTTTAAGGACGCCGGGTTTAACGTTCACGACACGATGATATACGCTAAAAACAACCCGATTCCGAGCGATTGCGGAAAGCGTTATCGTCA
>JBBQGO010000244.1:0-4649 GCA_038323125.1 Pyrinomonadales bacterium | reverse complement strand
GGATGAAAAATCAGCCTGATTGTTATCAGTGTCAGCACAGCCCTCGCCGCCCCTTTTCACAGCAGTTGTCGCGGTCAACGCGATCGAGGCCGTACCTTCGAAACAGTTCGCGGTGCCAAAACCTAAAAGATCGATCCGGCTTGGATCCACCGGACATGTCGACGCCGGCAGACGGGTGGAGGTGTTAACGAGTGCGACCTTTCCGTTCGAAGACGAGATATTCGGAATGAATCCCTCAGGATCAAGAACCGTTGCTACAAAATCAGGAGTAGGCAGTGCAGCGCCGACCGAACCGCTCGAAGCAAATTGAACGAGAAAATATTGCCCGGGCTGAAGCGCAACGTTTGGAAGCGGGAACGCCGGAAGCCAGTTCGAACCCGATGCGGAAGCGTATTGGACAGACCAGTTACTGAGGCTCACCGGCTCCGCACCGCGGTTAAATAATTCTACGAAATCGTGAGTGTATTGAGCTCCGGTGAGGCCGCCGCCTCCGTAGACCTGACTGATGACAATATTCGGCGAAACGAACGCGGCCGAACTATTATTCGCTTCGATCTGCGGCGTCGGAAAAGTTACAGCTGTTACGGCCAGGCAAAATACGACTGCTAAAAGCTTTTTCATTAATGGTCCTTTTAAAGTTACTGCTATTAAATTGTTGAGGGGCAACCTAAATTTTTACCATATTTCAGGCTGCAATGGAATTTTTTGAACGGAGATGCGATGGGAGTTAAGCCTCTGCCGGGCGCTGCATCTTTGTTATTTTTTCGAGGAGCCGCGGGGCGTATTGTGAGTTTAGCCGCACCAGTTCGCGATGGGCGGCAGTTGCGGCGGTGCGATTGCCCTGGCTTACATAGATCTGGCCCAGATAATAATAGGCTACGGCTTGGTCACGGTTTATTGCGGTCGCGCGGTTCAGAGATGCAAGCGCCTTGTCCAATTGCCCCAACTGCCAATAAGAGAAGCCGATCTCCTGGTGGTAGTGGGCAGGTTTTGCGTTCTTTGCCAATAGCTTGGTCAGCATCGCAACGGCGAGCTGATACTGCTTGAAATGGTTGTAACACCATCCTGCGCGGTACATTGCCGACGTGTTCTCCGGGTTGGTCTCGAGGCCCTTTGTGTAATTGTGAAGGGCGAGCTGGTAATTTTCGACGTTATCGAAGTAAACGTCCGCCAGTCCGAAATACGACGTCGCATCATTCGGGGCAAGTCTCAGGCCAGCCTGATAGGCAGCGATCGCCTCATCATTATTCGATAATTTATAGTTGGCGTAGCCGAGCTCAGAATAGGCCTCGGAATAGTCCGGCTTGATCCGGATCGTTTCGCTGGCGAATTTCGCAGCCTCCTCATAACGTTCAAGATCGTTGTAGAGCGAACTAAGCTCGTAACGCGCAATGTGCGAGGAGGCGTTCAACGAAACCGACCGGCTGAGCGCTATTAATGCTTCGTTGTCACGGTCGAGCCGTCGGTAGGCGTAACCCAACTCAAGATAGACCGGCGCGTCTTTCGTACTTATCTTAAGGGCCTGGTTAAGAGCCAAGACGGCTTTGCCGTGATCTTTGAACTCGTTATATATCCAGCCGATACGATAGTAAGACCGCAGCATCGGCTTGATCCTGACCGCCTTTTCGTACGCCGCGAGCGCGCTGTCGTGGTCGTCAGCGTCAAAGAACTTATCGCCCTCGGCCTGCAGCTGTTCCGCCGTTTTCGCGGACGGTGCAGTCGATTTCGGAGCAGTGCGCTTTACGGTCGGCCGCGATGCTCGTTTCGCCCGCGGCTCCGTCTTTACCGGAGCTGTGACGGCTTTTCCCGCAGCTCCCTGCTGCCCAAAGCCCAGGCCTGCGAAGATCGCAAACATCAGTGCGACTGTTGCTAACGATCCGCTAATTCTCGAGCGACTATAAAGCATTGAGAAACCTCACTAAGTTGAGAACTTCCAGCCTTTTTTTCCTATCTTCCCGGTCGCGGATAAACGACGGGGCTCTTGTTTCCTTTGAGATCGATCGCCCTCACGCCGAAGAACACGTTGTCCTTAGACATATCGGTCATTACATAGGACGTGACCTTTCCGACGCTGCGTGAGTTCGTCCACTGTGCGGCAGTAGTTTCCCGCCAAACGATCTCGTATCCGGCAATGTCCGCTTCGGTGCCCGCATCCCATTTTAGCTCTGTGTCATTGCCGAGCCGGCCGGTCACGATAACTACGTTGCTCGGCTTAGCCGGCGCGAGGGAGAGCCGTGCGAGACTGGCCGCGTTGAGTTTCACGACATTGGCAACATATCCGAAATCGACCAGTTCCGGCGTGTCACCATAATATTGACCATTTTCGGTCCGAACGTTCTGATGCTGGTGGTTGTAATCCTCGTTGGGCTCAGTGAACCGGACGGCTGCGAACCCGTTCTCTAAGAACGGAATATGATCGCCGCCGCGTCCGTATCGATCCCGGCGATAGATCGTCATCACCTTAAACTTCGGCGAATAGATCTCAGCGGTCTCGTTAATGAACCGGGCTAACTGCCGCGCCGGGGAATCATTTTCACCGCCGACGCTACGCCGTGTGTTGGCTTGCTGCTCCGTTTCGTTGGAAGGTACGCCCTCAGCAAAAACCCTGACGCTCTGACGATCCGGTGAATTCTTTTTGGTCATGACGCCGCCAACTATGTCGTTGGTGAACATCGCCTCGATCTTCATCTTCTTCTCGACGGCTTGGTTCGCAAAATATCTCGCCCCGAGCAAACCCTGTTCTTCGCCGGCCACCGCCATGAAAACAATGGTGGCGTCGAACTTCTGTTTCGACATCACCCTCGCCATTTCAACCACCGCCGCCGTTCCCGACGCGTCATCGTTCGCACCAGGGGCGTCGCACTTGCCGTCGGTCGGTGACGAACACATCGAATCGTAGTGGCCGGAAACCACGTAGATCCGTTCCGGGTCGGTCGTTCCCCGGAGCGTCGCGACGACGTTCGTCAAAACGGTCGGCTCCGGAATACGAGCGGCCTTCGGCTGGGTAAAGGTCTGCTTTTCGACGACCAGACAATTACCGCATTCGGCGCTGATCCTTTGAAATTCACTGAAAAGCCAGTCGCGCGCCGCGCCTATACCGCGAAGTGGGTCATTTTCCGAAAGGGTGTTCCTGGTTCCAAATGACACAAGCTTTCTAATGTCTTTTTCGATGCGTGAAGCCGAAACCTGGGACAGCATTTTCGTTACCACCGGATCAGGTTTGGC
Organism: Pyrinomonadales bacterium; assembly: GCA_038323125.1. Taxonomy (GTDB): domain Bacteria; phylum Acidobacteriota; class Blastocatellia; order Pyrinomonadales; family Pyrinomonadaceae; genus OLB17. The sequence continues at coordinate 1,424 of JBBQGO010000244.1, read as the reverse complement.
CTTTTGCGCGGGAACGGCGGCGACTGCAAAAAGCATTGCAAAAATAAGGGCGAAGTGTTTTGTCATAAAGTTGGATCTGTGTGTCGAAAGCTTAAGGTAACCAAGTTCCGGGCTCGAGCGAAGGCCGTTACCGCGACCGTATCGGAAATGCCTGAAGCTTGTTCCCCTCAGCCGAATAGAGCAGATTTGCCGTCTCATCGGTCACGAACTGAGTGTCAGGATCAGACACCAAAACGACGGTCGAATCGCGGCCCGTGTGAACGTTTACGCCTATAAGCCCCTTGCGATCCATAGGTTTAGGAAGATCGGTGTAAAAATACATATGGTTTCCCCGGAGCTCGGAAAGCCTTTTTCTACGCAAGAGATAGTCCGATAACCGGTCGGCATAACGGGCAGGGTCGAGCCTGTCGAGAATGCTCTCCTGCACGTCTGCACCCGACGGCGTAAGGCGGCCGGCAGCACCGCGGACCAACCGTGATCTGATGCTCGAAGGAGTGATCACCTCGAATCCCGACAGCCTTCTGATCGCATCAGGCGCCCGTGCGAATGAACCGAAAGAATATATGCGGCGGGTAGCGTAATCACGGGCAGCATTGCTTGCGAGGGTCGTTAAATCGAACGAGCCAAAACGAGACCGAATGCCTGACCAGCGAAAGGAATTGATCGTAGAAGCGATATTCAGGCCGCCGCGAGCTATCCCGATCGCAGAAGTAGCTAGGCCTCCGTAACGGAAGTAAAGGGCGGTTGCCCGCAGAGCGATCCCGGCAACGGTGCGAAATACCCCTCGTCCCGGCGCCTTATGCCGAACACGCCAGATCTCTCGGTAAGCGGGTTCTTGTCGCCCGTTTCGCTCTAAAGTCAGCAGCGAATCCCCGCGCATGCCAAAGTCGAATGACGCGAGCTCATCACGCCCTCCGATAACCGCATTCCCACTTTCATTGACCAAAACGAACTGCGGATCCTTAACTTTATGCTCAAATTCCCACAACCGAGCGCCCGTCCGGCTGTTGAGGGCTACGAGTTCGTCCCGGTCAGCAACCAAGATCACATTGATCCGGGCGAAGACGAAATTGGTGAGCCCTTTATCCGCGCCTTTGTACCTCCAGAGCGTTTTCCCGGTCTTTGGGTCGAGTGCTGAAACCCCGTACGGGCCCCGCGAAACGACTTCGCCGTCTTTTAGTCGGGTGAACTGACCGCCCGTTCTAACCAGTAAAACCCCGCCGGCGATCGCCATTTCTGATGTAATGCCGAGGTCGTCCGCCTTCCAGAATACGGTGCCTGATCGCCGTTCGACGGCCCGGACGCGGCCACGTCCTGAAATATAAATATTAGAGTCGTCCAGTACCGGATCGGCTTCCGTTAGAGCGAGGCCGGATTCGTTTATCTTGAATTTTTCGCGTTCTTTCTGATCACCGGTTCGAGCG
>JBBQGO010000243.1:0-4677 GCA_038323125.1 Pyrinomonadales bacterium | reverse complement strand
GCGAACTCACAGTGTCAAATAAATTTGCTGCGGAAGCCTGAAGAGTGGCCAAGTAAGACGGCACAAATTCAACGCTTTCTGCTCGTGCAGGCTCCAACCGATCATTAAACGTAAACGCAGACGGGGACGGCTCTAGCAAGGACGCAGTGTTCACTGCGCTTCTTGATAGGTTAGCCGCATTGGCCTGAAGGGTGGGGGCGTAGAACGTCACGGCCGGTTGCCTTACGTTTACGGACTGTATCGGTGCCAAGCGCTTTGTCAAAGAAAGCGCAGACGCGGTCGGCGCCAGGAACATCGGCGAACTTACTGCGTCAGACAGATTTGCTGCGGACGCGTGCTGAACGGGAGCGGAGAACGGTCCGACGTGCTTAGCAATACGTTCGGCGACCCGAGCGTCAAAACTAATGGCTCCGCTAATCGGGCTGAATTCTTCGCTGACCGGCGTGGCGCCGGCGATATCCGTTTGCTCCGTAGCGTTAAGTTCTTCGCTAACGAGCGAAGCATTCACGATGTTTGCTGCGACCGCCTCGGACTCGATCGCCGGGTCTTGGATAGCTGCCGCTTCAGGTGTCGGCAAATAGACTATTCGTTGAAACACTGCGACCGGGGCATCTACGAGAGCGGCAACGAACATCGGAAAATAACCGGCTGACTCTCGCTTCGGAACCATGGGTTTCGGCGGCGCCTCGACGATCGGCTCGGAAACCGTGCTGCCCGGTGCAATGGGGGATTCCGGTAAATTAGTGACAACGGCCGTTTCGAGCGTCGCTACAGTCGCCTTATCAGCCTCAGGTTGTTGCGGGTCCGCCGACTCAGAGGTTTTGACTAAAAGGGATTCCACACCGGTGCGCGCAAGCAGATCTGCCGGCGGCTGTGGATCGGCTAACCGGAGCAGCCCGTCAAATATTTCTACAGGAGTCGTTACGAGCGACGCTACGAGCCTCTCGAAATTAAGGGAAGCCGGCGGCGCGGCTGCCTCGGGTGCGGCGATCTCTTGGGGAGTAGTTACTGCTGGTACCTCGATCGGTGAAACTGTGGCTAGCGCGGAAGCCACAGTCCGAGATTGATGGGTGGCCGGGGCGGGCTCAGCCATGATCTTCATGTGTTGGAGTACAACAGCAGGAACTTGCATCCATTCTGCGATATATCGCGGCACGGCGCTAGAGATCGAAGCCACTTCAACTGGGGCAGTTGCAACCTCCGCCAGAGGTTCTTCCACACTGGAGGGAACTGCGGCCACTTCCGTGGAAGGCTCATTCCCGTCAAGCGTATCAGCTCCCGCGATCGTCGCGTCAGCCGGAACTTCCGCCTCGGCAGGAAGTTCGTCAGAAGGAACGTCGTTAACGCCGAAGTTCATCTTGGCGAACGGTTCGCGGATCTCGGCGGCCCGGGGAATGCTGTGCATCTCGAGTTGTACGAGTTCGGCCGCGGGGGATGGGGCCGTAACGGGCACGAAGTTGTTTGCAAATACGGTGATCGTAGCGATCGCGGCAAATGCTGTTACAAGTATCTTTCTCATCGGTTTGTTACCTATTAAAGCAGTGATGTTACTCATAAAATAATGTTCGCCTGTTAGCTAGCCCTCAGTGATCGGGCCCACGAACGCATTCGGACGGTCCTTTGGATATCGCCATAGCTAAATACGACGCCCTCAGGCCGCAGCTCCGTCAGCCACCCGTCGTGGAACATAGTTCCAACGGGAAAGCTGAACGTGCGGGCAGCTGTTTCCGAATAAAACAAAACTTCCTGCTGGCCGTTGCCACCATCAACGAGGCCGACCGGCAGCAAGTCTTCGATAGCGAACACACGAGGGTCGATCTCTTCCGCATAACCCGCTCGGGCACGCTCTATCCAATTGTTGTAGCGAAGCCTTGTGGCTTCCGTGGCTGTCGGCATCTCAACGGCAGGGGCCGCGGGAGATCCGCCGCCGCTAGTTGTTCCCGTGCTTGTCGTGGTCGTGCTGCCCATGACGGCGAGGGGGGCCGTTCCTGTTCTGGTCGTTGAAACAACAGTCGGGCCTTGCCTTGCGGCAATGCCGCTCAGACCGGCCCGATCCTGGAAAGGATCGCGTACAGAGGCCGTTTCGATCGTTGCGTCGTCGTAGGCGAGCACGCGCGCCAGCCGTTCCCTCATTTGCGGATCTATGACTATCGGTTTGGGAACGAGAACAACGTTCTGTTCGGCTTCGCGATTTTCCGTGTACGCTGTATATACGCCAAAGATCGAAAGCATCAGGAACGAGAGGATAAATGACGCGACGAACAGCAAGAGGAGCTTAAAGCCCATTTGTTGTGCGAGAGGAACCGATGAACCGTCCTGAAAATTATTATTCATTGCGCTTTGTCACCTCCTTGACGGCATTTTCTTCATCCGCCAGATCAGTTGGTATGGCAGGCATCTCGGCCGGCGGTGGAGCATGAAAGGCTATTAACGTAAACCCTGCCGAAACCGAACCGCGAAGCGAGGCGACAGAATAATCCCGTACCAGCAAGATCCTCGGCATACGCGAGACGTCGGCGAAAAAGCGCACCACCTCAGGATAGGTGCCGGTAACAACGGCAGGTATCTCTCTTTCATAAAGCTTTTCGGCGCGCGGCGACTTTACCGATTCCTTGACGGCCATCAGACCTGTAAGGTTCACGCCATTTCGGCGAGCGGCCGTTTCGACCTGGCCGAGCACATCTGCGACCTCAGTTTCTTCCGGCAGCAGTGGCTTTGCTTCCTGAAATAGGTCAACGATCTTTTTGAATTCGGCTCGAAATTGCGGCTCATCGGCTAGCATCAATTCGGTCGCCCGATTATCCAGTTCCTTTTTTAGTACCTGCTGCCGGGCCTGATCGTTGGATTCAGCCCAGTCGGCAAGAAGATAACTGTAGATCATGTAACCGATCCCGCCTGATATTACCGCCATCACAACGAACGTTATGACCGGACCATACCTAACGGATTCAACCAAAATGCTGTCCCCGGCGGAACTAAATGAATTTTTGTTTCTAGCGGGTCTCATAAAACACTCTCTTCAAAAACGGCTCTGAATTTCTATTTATTTAGCTGCCGGCGGTACCGCTGGCGGCGCGGCAGGATTTGCTTTGGGATCGGGAGGAACGGTGGCGGCCTTCGGCAGATAGCTTCCGCGCATGCTCCACGTAACGACCCCCGGCGCAGCGGAAGTTGGCGTCAATGTCGATCCCGCCATCGCCGGAACACCGGCTTGAGTCGCGACATTCTCCTGAAGTTCGTACGCAAGATTGCTGAAGAGCCGCGAGCCGCTTGCATCACCGCCGGCAAATTCAAGAGACTTCAGGAATGATGCGATCGCATCCTTATTTCTCGCCATTCCTTTCATCTCGATATCGCCCTTCTGATCCATTTTCAGGTCCGAAACGAAGAAAGACGGGTCAAGGGTAAACGGGTAGTTGCTATCAAGTTGATAAAACAGATCTATGCCTACAGGTTGCTGTCCACGTAGGCTGCTTACCTGCGTTACGAACTCTTGATACCACTGCAGGTTCGCCTCGTATGACCGTCTGCGGTCGAGTGCGGGTTTCAGTTCTGCCGTACGCTGGTCCGCGCTTGAGTCGCGGTATGCAGTCATCGCGGTCTCTCTTACCAGATCTGCAAATAAAGCCAGCAGGATGGCCGCGGCGATCACCGGCGCTGCAAGGATGGTCAGAACTGCTCTGTTTCGACGCTTTGATGCAGCGACGTCCTCGACCATTCGCCGCTCAAACTCTTCTCGCGTGGCAAGCACCAGTAGGTCCCGTGCCAAATTGACCGGAGGCAAGATACGCGCCCCAACCGGCGACGTATCGCCAAAATCAAAAGAACCCAATAGCAGACCTGTCGCCGAGGCCTCGTCAACCGGAACCGGAATTTGCCGTGTCTCAAGCCCGCTCTTTTGCGAATACTCTTTCGCGATCTGGGCTGCCGATTCAGTAAGCCCCACCTCGGCCGTCCATACGATCTGTGCATAGCTCGACAGCCGCATCTGCTCGAGCTTGTCCGGCGAAAGCTGAATGAAAAGTTGATCAAATGCGTGGCGGATATAAGCCGTAAGTGCAGGGTCGGCCTTGGCTGATCCCTTCATCCCTGAACGCGCATCGTCGATCAGGTCTCCCTTTGAAGCTGATATATCAAGGTCCTTCGGAGCGAGGAACGAGTATTCGTCAAATAACCCGGTCGACGGACTCCACAAACCGAAACTGAAGCCTGATCGGCTGATCAAGAGAAATGCGGTGACCTCTGATTCCTTTCCCGGACGGCGAACTGCCTCGCCTTCGTTCGTTGAGGCGAGAAAATATCTGGCCGTTGAACGAACGGGAGTTTCGACTATCAGGTCAATGCCTTCAACGCTCGGTTCTCCGGAGAGTCGGCGAATGCGTTCCTGAAGAGCGTGAACATGCTGTCGCGGAACCTCTGAGATCGCTACTTGCCCGTTTGGCAGACGGCCGATCGCGCACGCCGTTTCCTCAAGTGATGTTTCGAAGAGCGGATGATTGTCGGTGCCCAGGAACATCTGCTGCTCGGCGTGGATAAGCCATTCCGCTAACTCTTCATCAGAAAGCGCAAGTTTCTCGCCGTCTAAAGCCAATATCCTCGTGCGTTCCGAAAAATCCGGAACTACCGTCGAATAGAGCGTGTTGCCGGAGAGACGCGGGAGTCCCAACTGACCTTCGC
>JBBQGO010000242.1:0-4692 GCA_038323125.1 Pyrinomonadales bacterium | reverse complement strand
GAAGATGAATTACGAGGAGCCGGATCAAAGATCGCGAAGTCCCCTGCATTGTTGTTGGTATCAATACAGCCATTGTCGCCGCGGTGATCGGACGTAGTGTTGCTCGGCGCGGGGGCGGGCCCGGTGCCTTCGAAACAATTGGCGGTCACCCCATAGCCGACCAAATCAACTATCGGGGCCCCTGTCGGGCATGCTCCGGTCAAGGCTGTTATATCATTGACCAAAGCAACCTTTCCCGCAGTACTCCCCATATTGATCATCCCGATTATATCGGGAGTCGGCAGAGGGCCTCCGTTTGCCCCGCCGCCCTGCTGGACGAGGAAGTAACCGCCGGGCTGGATCGTACCGGTCAATGGTGTGATATTCGACCAGGCTGAGCCCGTTGCCGATGAATACTGGATAGACCCACCGTCTAATGTAACCGCGGTCGTTCCGGGGTTATAAAGCTCTACGAAATCATTGGTCAGTGGTGCGCCCGTATTCCCGCCTCCGCCATAAACCTGGCTTATAACAACTCCTGAAATTGTGGGTGGAGGTGTCGGGGATCCCGTCGGAGTTGGGGTCGGAGTAGGTGTTGTCGAACCCGTGGCAGTAGGCGTCGGCGTCGGGCCTCCGTCACACCCAATAGCCTGTGAGCCGGTATTTCGTGGAATCGGGCCCGTAATAATATCGAAATCCGCATCATTATTGTCGGTATCTGCGCAGCCGTTGTTTTTACGAACGTTGCCCTGAACCGAAGTCAGCGATGCTCCACCGTTCGTGGCGGCTCCCCCTTCGGCATTGTTTGCGGTTCCCCATGCTACCAAGTCGATTATATTCGCGTTTGGCAAAGGGCAAGGCGCTGCTGTCGAACCACAGGTGTTACCCGGAAATGAGCTTGTGACGAGAGCGACCTTACCGTTCGTCCCCGACATGTTTAGGTTCGTTGTGATCTCGTCAGGAGGGACGGGGAGTGCAGTTCCTCCGGTTCCGGGATTTGATAGCTGAACGAGATAATATTTGCCGGGCCCAACCGTGACATTTGCCAAGGCATAGATATTAGTCGAAGTACTGCCAAACTGTCCTGCTGCGGAACCGTACATCAGTACCAATCCGCTTAGGGATTGCGGACCCGACGAGATGTTCTTAAGTTCAACGTAATCATGCATGTAGGTGCCGGTCGTGCCACCTCCACCGCCATATGCCTGGCTTATAACGAAGGTGGTTGAGACATCCGGATTGCTGAAGTCCTCGGCAGGGGCCGTGGCAACTCCCTGCTTTACCGTTGTTCCGGAAGTAAGTCCGTATCCGACGCTGAAAAATGCTCTCAGCGAATCAGTAAACGAATAGCCCGTTGCTCCCGCGCCCGGGATCGCGATCATGAAAAATGAGAAACCGATAATTGCTGCGAGGGCAAGTTTAGCGGACTTAGAGTGAAAGAGTCGTTGGCGATTGAACATAGATATTACTTCCTTAGGAAAATTTAGATCGTTGATGACAGACTTGCGGTATCTCCGCCGGATCGTGGTGCTGGCGGGAACTGCCTAAAAATACATTCGTGCGAATTACCAAAATTATAAACTTCTCGCGACTGTTGTCAATCAAAAATCGCAGCGCTCCATTGCTCAAACACTCCGCTGAGAAAGAAAAAGCACGAATGAGAGAGCCCTCATTCGTGCCGCTATTAAGTGTTTATCGCCCTCCGCTATTTACCTGTCGCAAGTTGTATGCGGGTCTGAGCAGAATCGAGCTGCTCGCGTGCCGCCTCGGTTTCCTCGATCGCACCGGAAGCAACCGCCGCGTAAGCTTTTTCGGCGGCCTCTCTGTCGACTTTAGCGGCATCCAGGTCGATCTCTTCGGCAGTCTCGGCTGTATCGACTAGAACTGCGACTTTATTTGAATTCACTTCGACAAACCCTGATGACACAGCATACTTGCCAATCGTGCCCTTGGTGGAATATGAAAGGATGCCCGGCTTCAATGCCGACACCAATGAAGCGTGGTTCGGAAAGATCCCGGCTTCACCCGAAGCGGTGGGGACGGTTACGGAGTCCACTTCGGTATCGAGAACACGGCGTTCGGGGGTTACGATCTCTAGTTTCAACATCAGGCTGGTTGTAGTTTCTAGTTTCTGTTTCTAGTTTCTGGCTTCTGCCTTCTGCCTTCTACGCCGACGCGGCCATCTTCTTGGCTTTTTCACGAGCCTGCTCGATCGTTCCGACCATGTAGAACGACTGTTCGGGCATTTCATCGCACTTGCCCTCGAGAATCTCTTTGAAGCCCTTGATAGTGTCTTCAGTTTTCACATACTCGCCCTTGAGTCCTGTGAACTGCTCACCGACAAAGAACGGCTGCGAGAAGAAACGCTGGATCTTACGTGCACGAGCAACAGTCAACTTGTCATCTTCGCTAAGCTCGTCGAGGCCGAGAATGGCGATAATATCCTGCAGGTCCTTGTACCGCTGGAGGATCTTCTTGACCGACTGTGCCGTGTTGTAATGATCTTCCCCGACGATGGTCGGGTCCAGGATACGCGAGTTTGACGCGAGCGGATCGACGGCAGGATAGATACCGAGCTCAACGATCTGGCGTGACAAGGCCGTGACTGCATCGAGGTGAGCAAAGGTAGTAGCCGGTGCCGGATCGGTATAGTCATCGGCAGGTACATACACAGCCTGGATCGATGTGATAGCACCCGTCTTGGTCGATGTAATGCGTTCCTGCATCTCGCCCATCTCGGTTGCGAGCGTCGGCTGATAACCCACTGCCGACGGCATACGTCCGAGCAAAGCGGAAACCTCTGAGCCCGCCTGTGTAAAGCGGAAGATGTTATCGACAAAGAACAGCACGTCGTTTCCCTGATCACGGAAATACTCGGCGACCGTCAGGCCCGACAGAGCGACGCGGAGGCGAGCTCCGGGAGGTTCGGTCATCTGCCCGTAAACAAGCGACACCTTAGATCCGCCGATCTCGGCCTTATCCACGAGCGACAGGTCAAACTCGCCTGTCTTTTCCATATGCTCGTTAAATTTGTCGCCGTAACGGATAACCTTGGACTCGACCATTTCGCGCAAGAGGTCATTGCCCTCGCGTGTACGTTCGCCGACTCCGGCAAACACCGAAAAGCCTTCGGAACCGATAGCAACGTTATTGATCAGCTCCATGATAAGAACTGTTTTGCCGACACCTGCTCCGCCAAAGAGGCCGATCTTACCACCGCGAAGGAATGGCTGGATCAGATCGATGACTTTGATGCCCGTCTCAAACATCTCGAGCGATGTCGCCTGCTCGTCAAACGACGGAGCATGACGGTGGATCGAAGCTTTATGCTCTGTGCTCACGGGACCGAGTTCATCGACGGGGTCACCGATGACGTTCATAACGCGGCCAAGAGTCGCATTGCCAACCGGCACCATGATCGGTCCGCCAAGATCGAGAACTTTCATCCCGCGAACCATACCATCGGTCGGAAGCATTGAAACGGCGCGCACGCGACCCTCGCCGAGATGCTGCTGCACTTCCGCAACGACATCTACAGCCTCGTCTACATCAAATCCATCGCTTGTTATACGGAGTGCCTGATAGATGGGGGGTAAATAATTATCGAAAAACTCTACGTCAACGACGGGGCCGATGATCTGCACGACCTTACCGATCTGCCCGTCCTTATTTTTAGCCATTATTAAACAATTGCTCCTCTAGGGTGAAAAAGGTCACGATTTACAAAGGAGTGAGGATACCATACTGACCGCAACAGGCGCAAAACGTCATCGACATATGGTGTCGAACGGAAGTAACTGAGCATTTTTAATGATTTCGCCAACGGAATAATGGCTTAACTGTTGTTTTTGTCACTATATAAGTTGTTTATTTCCTGCGGTAGTTATTTCCTTACAATATAAGTTGTTTAGGCGTATTTCTAGCGGCGAAATCATTTCGCCAACAGTTCTTGTCATTTCGCCGGTTGTTTAACCATTTATTTCGTTCGTAAATGGATGTTGAGGCGTCTCTGTGCCCTACCGATCGACACGTACACACGTATTTTTCGGTCACCGCCGTTCAGTTCGGTTCGAACGGTGACAAGCCTATCCCGAATGCTTTTATTTCCTAGACCGGGACTTAGTCGAAAGCGAGACTGACTTACTATGCGGCGCGAGTTTCGCCGCCGAGGATCGTCAGGACCTCGCCGGTGATATAGCTTGAATCGGCGTCCGAGGCGAAGAAGACGAATGCGGGAGCGATCTCCTCTGGCTGTGCCGGGCGTTTCATCGGTGTGTCGGCACCGTGTTTGGCGACCTCTTTGGCTTCCTTGTCGGCGACATTCAGCGGTGTCCAGACGGGGCCGGGAGCGACGCAGTTTACGCGTATCCCTTTTTCCGCCAGGTTCTGTGCCAGCGATTTAGTAAATGCGTGAATCGCTCCTTTTGTGGCGGAATAGTCGAGCAGCTCACCGCTGCCCTCAAGGCCCGTGATCGAACCGCAATTGACGATAGCACCTCCCGGTTTGAGATGTTTTAGTGCTGCACGGGCCATATAGAAATAACCAAAGATGTTCGTTCTGAATGTCTTCTCCAGTTGCTCGTCTGAGATCTCATCGAGGCTTTCGCGGTGATGCTGGTAAGCGGCGTTGTTTACCAATACGTCAAGCCGGCCAAACTCCTTCGCAGCCCTTTCGACCGCCTCTGTGCAAAATGCCGAACCTTTAACATCACC
>JBBQGO010000241.1:0-4694 GCA_038323125.1 Pyrinomonadales bacterium | reverse complement strand
GCGAATCCAGCTCTTTCCTACTCATTCGAATCGTCCCTCTTGTTTCCATCTATGCTCCTCAAACAAGAGCATCTCAGACACTTTCACAATAGGACATTTCTAAAGAGTTCTATCTAGGACATTCTCATGGAGTTCTAACATGCCGACAACGATAACCTTCCTTTTATCATCAAAATAACGTAAACTGACCTTCCTCTTGACCACCCGTTAATGCAGGTGGTCTTGATATGGGGGCGACAGGCTTCGACAGGGGCTTGTATAGATCTTTGGATGCATGTCGGGCATGTAAGTTAGCTCGTTAAAAAAACTTGCAAAACACAAATGCTAATCAAGAATTAGCTCTTGCTGCTTAGTTAACTCTAAACCAGAAGTGTCTTACCGGAAGTCAGTCTGATGCGACCGGATAAGGCATAACCCAGTTCAGGCTCGCATCGCGCCACCACCTGCGGCGCGATGTTAAAGTTAGCCGGGTGTGTTGTCGCAGAGGTCTTGCCGATTCATCTGCTCTGTGACGACGAGAAAAAGTGAATCGGCTACACATGTAGATTTCACTGGTCGCAACCTTTGGATGTGGGTTCAATTCCCACCGCCTCCACCATATTGTTAAACGATAAAGGCCCGGTCACGCTCGTGACCGGGCCTTTTTGCTTTTTCGTTGATGCCGGCTATGGCAAGCGTTTCGCAGGCATGTTGCGGCCGCCCTGGAACAGGTTCAGGCCGGTGACCGCACCATTGTCATCTGTAATAAAAGTGATCTCGGCGTCGACCACAATAATGCGAAACTTGGTTTCGGACATGGCCGCCAGTTCTACCCGGGGCTGCCCCGTCGCTTGTGCTTGAAGCTTTCCATTCTCGATGGTGATCGTCAAAATGAAATTAGGTGCCAGCTCATATTTTCCTATGTACGCGTCATAGGTCTTGGGATCGACTGACGCAGTAGGTGCTTCGAGCTTTTTCAGTGCGATCGGTGCAGTCGTATTTTTAGGGTCCAGTTCGAGTGCACGCTTATAGTTTTTGATCGCGAGTTCTTTTTGGCCCGCCATCGCGTAATATTCGCCGAGACTGTCATAGGGGTTCGACGCCTCGGGAAACATCTCGACATTCAGCTTAAAGATCTCACCGGCCTCCTTGTATTTTTCAGTCTGCAGCAATTGATAACCGAGTTGGTTGAGTTCACCCTCGCTAAAGTCGTATTCCGCGGCGTTGGCCGTCTTCAACTCTCTGTATTTTTTGATGGCAGGCTCTATTCCTTGATCGGAAATAATAGCCAGAACCGTATCGGCGATCGATCGTTTCGCCGTTTCGTATGCTTTGCCGTACAGGATATTGGCGATCCCGTCGATCATTCGGTCCTGCTGGTTGCCCTGGGCCGTGTTGTCCAGAAGCACTATCAAATGTTTGTCGCCGACGAACCTGACAATGTTCGTGCTAAACCCGTGTATGCCGCCGCTGTGCCGGATAACGGGTACCGATGTCGTCTTATCGCTTAGCATCAGGCCGCGTGAAGTTACGCCGTAGCCATAGTTCTCGAGGTTTGGTTTGAACATCATGTCCTTACTTTTGGTTGTAAGGATCTTGTCGCCATATAACGCCTGATCCCATAAGTAGAGATCTTCGGCAGTCGAATATAGAGAACCAGCCGAATAGGGCAGCGACATGTCCAGATATGGAGCGTTGACATAGCCGTTCGATCTCTTTCCGTACCCGGAAGCTCTTTTCTCGATCACCGGAGCACTCATATCATAGCCGCTGTTCTTCATCCCGGCCGGTTCGAAAATGTTCTCCCGCATTACTTGCGCATATGTCTTGCCGGTAACTTTTTCGATGATCGCGCCGAGTAGATAATAGGCCGAATTGTTATAGGCGAATTTTGTCCCGGGCTCGAACGCGAGATCGCCGCTTGAGAACTTTTTAACAAAGTCAGCGACTTTGTACGGGTTGCGGCTCTCGTTAGCAAAGAAATCCGGCGGGTCCGTGTAGCTCGGTATGCCCGATGTGTGATTGAGAAGCTGATGTATCGTCACTCGATCGCCTGTATCCTTGCGATAGTCAGGCAAATAGTCTGTGATCTTGCCGTCGAGCTTGATCTTTCCCTGTTCGACGAGCTGCAGTATGGCGGCCGCGGTAAACTGTTTGGTGATCGACGCGATGCGGAATTTGGTGTCTGTGTCGTTCGGCACTTTCCATTCCATATTTGCGTAGCCAAAGCCTTTTTTGTATATGACGCGGCCATTTTCGGCCACGAGAACTGAGCCATTGAACTGGCCGTACTCATGATACTTTTTCATAAGGTCGTCAATTCGGGCAGCTCGGTCCTGGGCCATCGCGGTCGTGGCCGCAATGCTGAATAAAACGAGAATGAATGCCGAAATACGACGGGCTGTAAGTTTCATATATATATGCTCTCCTCCGTGTGGATCTGTATTAATATTATTTTACTTCTAAGGGTGGTACGAACATAGGCCCGTTTTGGTTCGGTATCGCTAAGTGAAAGTTGAACGGTTGTTTAAAGTTGCGGCGGCGGCGTGATAAATTCAATATTCGCCCGCGAGAAGGGGCGAGTTGAATTGTGAATAATAACCTTCCGATCGGAATTTTCGACTCAGGTGTGGGCGGCCTCACGGTCTATCGCGCTCTGCACGAGCGTCTGCCCAATGAGCGTTTCGTCTATCTGGGCGATACCGCACGCGTCCCTTACGGCACGAAGTCGATGGCTACCGTTGAGCGGTATGCCGTCGAGAACTCAAGGTTTCTCGACGATCTCGGGATAAAGCTGCTGGTCGTCGCATGCAATACCGCATCTGCCCTGGCTCTGCCCCGCATTCGTGAAAGCATTAGTGTTGATGTCGTCGGTGTGATCGGCCCCGGCGGGCGAAAGGCCGTCGAACTCACAAGGGACAGGCCCAAACCTAAGATCGGGGTCATCGCGACCGAAGCTACGGTCGCGAGTAATGCTTATTTTGAGGCGATACGCCGGGCGTCGGCCGATGCTGTCGTGCTGCAGGCCGGCTGCCCGCTCTTTGTGCCGCTCGCCGAAGAGGGCTGGACCGGCGAGGCTGAGACCTTCTCTATCGCCGCCAGGTACCTTGCCGGGATCAAAGAGTTTGCTCCCGACGCACTTGTCATGGGCTGTACGCACTACCCGATCCTGCGCCAGGTCATTCAGCAGACGGTCGGTGAAAATGTTAAGCTTGTTGATTCCGGAGAGGCCACGGCGGATGAGGTTTTGGCGGTACTGACCGAAAAAGATCTGATGAATGAGGATACGCCCGCGGGCAGTCGCCAGCTGTGTGATGACCTCGACCATTTCTATGTCACGGACGCCGCCGACAGGTTCGCCCGCGTCGCCGAACGCTTTTTAGGCACTAAGCCGTCAAAGCTCGAAGCGGTCGAAGTATACGGCCGAGATGAGTTAAAAGGGGAAAATGTGAAAAGGTGAAAAAGCGAGTGAACTGTCTAACGCGAACGTGTTTCGTCTCAGACATTTCGCCCATTCACTTTTCCCCTTTTTCACATTATTTATGAGTTACCAACGAACAGACAATAGAACCCACGATCAGATACGTAATACCAAGATCACACCGAACATCTCGCCATACGCCGAAGGCTCAGCGCTGATCGAGGTGGGCGGGACAAAGGTGATATGCACCGCATCGGTCGAGGACCGCGTGCCGATGTTTTTGCGAAATAAGGGCGTAGGGTGGGTGACGGCCGAATACGCGATGCTGCCGCGTGCGACAAACACACGAACACAGCGCGAGACCCAACGCGGCCCGTCGGGACGCACGCAGGAGATCCAGCGTTTGATCGGCCGCAGCCTGCGTGCGGTCGTTGACACAAAATTACTCGGCGAGCGTCAGATATATCTCGATTGCGATGTGATACAGGCCGATGGAGGCACGCGGTGCGCGTCGATCACGGGTGCATATGTGGCGCTAGCCCTCGCGTGCCGCAAACTGCTCAAACAGGGAACTATCAAAACGTCGCCCATCCTTAGCGAAGTCGCAGCCGTCAGCGTCGGTATCATTGAGGGCACCACGATACTCGACCTCGCCTATACCGAGGACTCGACAGCCGATGTCGACATGAACATCGTTTGTACGGGAGCCGGCAAATTTATCGAGATACAGGGCACCGCCGAACGCGAACCGTTTACGCGCGAGCAAATGGACGAGATGCTGGTACTCGCCGAGATAGGTGTGAACAAGCTGTTTGAGGTACAGCGTAATGCTCTCAGTTAGAACCACTGCTCCTTTGATATTTCGCCCTGTTATCGGTTCACCACTGTATAGTAATATCTATTCAAGAGTCCTTATATGCTGACAGCAATCGAAACAACAGGAACGGTGAACGCTAACCATCAGATCGTTCTGGACGACGAACTTCCGGACAGCGCTCCGAGTCGCGTTCGCGTTATAGTATTGTTCGAAGATGAAAGCGATCTAAGCGAGAGCGAGTGGGCAAGGTCGGCCTCGAACAATGACGTATTTGAATTTCTAAAGGACGACACCGAAAACATTTATAGTGTAACGGACGGAAAACCTTTGGAAAATGAAGAATAAGATCGTATTGGTCCCATTTCCGTTTGACGATCTGTCGAATCAAAAGGTGCGTCCCGCACTCTGCCTAACCGACGAAATCCTGCCGTACCGGCATCTAATTCTGGCTTTTATTACTAGTAATGTAACGACGGC
>JBBQGO010000240.1:0-4696 GCA_038323125.1 Pyrinomonadales bacterium | reverse complement strand
GGTCAATGAGGGAACCGTGATCCTCTGCCGTATTCCCATTCCGGCCAAAGAAACCGATATCCCCAAATCTTTATGATCCATGGGAGCACGACTTTCTGGAAAAGGGTCGCGTTTAACCTATGTCATTGACACCGGGGTTCTGATTCGGGTAGCCTCGTTTTTATCAAATTAGACTTTTTCGCTGCGTAAGTTTTATCCTTTGGCAAATCTGAAAAAACTCGAACTTCCCCCACAAGGACTCAACACGCTTTTCGGCGTTCAGGACCAGAACATTAAGTATCTCGAGTCTCTGCTCGACGTGACTATCGGAGCGCGCGGGAACGAGTTGCTGATCGACGGCGACGAACGGGACATCAGGACTGTCGAAGAAATACTTCGCGATTTTAGCGAGTTGTTTGCCGAGGGCAGCATATTCACCGACAAAGAGCTTCGCGATGCGTTCAAACAGATCGCCGAGGATCGGGCTTACAATCTTAAGGACCATTTCCTCAAGGCACGCTTTAACCCCTCGGGCAAAAAGCAGGTAGCCCCGAAGACAGCCAATCAGCGAAAGTATCTTGACGCGATCGCCAACAACGACCTTGTTTTTGGAATTGGTGTTGCCGGTACGGGCAAGAGTTACCTCGCGGTCGCGATGGCGATCGACGCGTTGTTCAAAAAGCAGGTCAGCCGCATTGTATTGACTCGGCCCGCCGTCGAAGCCGGCGAACGTCTCGGTTTCCTGCCCGGCGACCTTCAGGACAAGGTCGACCCGTATTTGAGGCCGCTCTATGACGCCTTGTTCGATCTGGTTGACGCCGAAAAGGTGACCAAGATGCTCGAAAAGAGGATCATCGAGATCGCACCGCTCGCATTTATGCGCGGCCGCACGCTGTCCGATGCCTTTATCATTCTCGACGAAGCTCAAAACACCACGGGGGAACAGATGAAGATGTTCCTTACCCGCATCGGCTTCGGTTCTAAGGCCGTCGTCACCGGCGACCGCACGCAGATCGACTTGCCCCGCGGGCAGAAGAGCGGGATCAAGGAGGCCGAATTGATCCTTGCCGATCTCGAAGGTATAGAATTTGTCTACTTCACCGACAAAGATGTCGTTCGCCACAAACTCGTTCAAATGATCGTCAGGGCATATGAGGAACATTCGATCAAAAACGAGCATGACGAGCATAGCCGATGATCGATGTCATTAATCTGCAAAAGTCGGTTAGGATCGAAACAGCAGCCTTCCGCGCTTTTGTCAAAACTCTCAACGCAACTCTATCCGAAATCGCCGGACACACCTTCACCGTTGCGTTCATTACCGATGATAGAATGCAGCAGCTCAACGAGATGTTCCGCGGCAAAGACAGTACGACGGATGTCCTCTCATTCCCCCACGAACCAGAACCATTCGAGCTCGTAAGTCAAGGCTTCCCTCCTAATAAAGGAGGGGTGGATGCCGCTTCGGCAGACGGGGTGGGCCTTTCTAATGAGCAAGGACGCTTTCTCGGCGACATCGTCATCTCAGCCGAACAAGCGCAAAAGCAGGCAGACGAGAACGGCCTGACTGTCGAAAACGAGATCAAACAGCTCATACTCCACGGCCTGCTCCACCTCTGTGGCCACGATCACGAAACCGACAAAGGCGAGATGAACAAACGCGAACTCGAACTCCGCGAACAACTCGGCATCTGATCAGCATCCGCTTTGAGTCCCGCCTTTAGGCGGCAGTCGTGGGAATCGGAGATGTTAGATGTGAAAATGCGGTCCCGGGTGATCCGGGACCGCTTAAGGATCCGGCAGCAGTCGGACGAAATGGGAGTCAAAAAACCTTATTGCAGATAGGCGGTTTGAAGCGGGATATCGGAACCGAGGCCAAAGGCGGTTGCCGTTGCCTGGTTATCGGACGAACCCAGCACCCACCATACGCCGTCCCTAAAGATGGCTATGTCTGAGATCCCGTCGTTATCATAGTCGCCCGGAACCGGCCTATCGCCCGCGATGCCAAATTGCACTATAAGGAATGTTCCATCGGAACTTCGCTGGACGTACCAGACACCGTCGCGAAAGACTGCGATGTCAGAGCGGCCATCACCGTCATAATCAGCGGTAACGGGTATGTCAGTGGCGAGGCCAAATTGAGTTATGCCGATGCTCGCGTCAGAGCTTCGGATGAAATACCAGATACCGCCGCGAAAGACAGAAACGTCTGATTTGCCATCCCCATCAAAGTCCGCCATTAGGGGTCTGTCCCCGTTCTGGCCAAATTGGATCGAACTGTACGTGATATTCCCGGGCTGGATCGGGCTGCTATACAGGATGTACCAGGTTCCGGTGACAGGACGAAAAACTGCGATATCCGCATATCCGTCCCCGTTAAAGTCACCCGGCCTCGGAAGATCGCCTGCACTACCCCACTGCTCATATCGCACCTGGTTGTTCGATGACTGGGTTATGTACCAGACCCCATCGCGAAAAACGGCGACATCGGTCCTTCCATCACCGTCATAATCCGCAGGTGCCAATTTGTCGGTTGCGACTCCCCATTGAACAGGGTTATAGGAACCGTTAAAACTGTCGAGCTGATGCCAGATGCCGTCGGTTGGACGAAATACCGCGATATCCGATTTGCCGTCGCCATTGCCGTCGCTAAAGACACCGCCCTGGCGAAGCGAGGCTTTGAGCTGCGTAACGACCCCACGCCCGCTGGGCCCTGAGATCGCACCTTCACCGACCACTCCCGCCGTGACGATCTTGCCGTTCGGTCGCACTGATATGCCCCCGTAACCAATACGAGCATCAGTACCCGCAAAAACTGGAAACGGAGTAACGTATCTGCCCCATGGCAAAACCCCGCGGAGACTAAGGCTGTCCGCTACATCCTCTCTTAGCCTGGCAAACGACCGGTCAAGCGAACCGTTGGCGTTGAACCGGGCTATGGCGCCGTTGTTAGTGGTGCCGATGATCTTGCCGTCATTCTGGACTTTGATCGGGCCGAGATGAAAGGTATCGATGCTAAGATTCGCAACTCCGTCATAAAGCTGGCGGCCATTGATGCCAAATGTTGTGTCGATGCTTAGATCGCCGTTATACCGTACCATCGTCGGAACGCCAAATATGCTGACCGACTCGCCGCTAACCAGTATCTTGTTGCCGCGAGTCATCGCTATACCGCGGGCGCGGCCTGCAGCATTTACGTCAGCGTCGAGAAAGCCGCCGCCTGAACCGCCGGTAAAGGTGCGCCATCTCGGCACGGAAAAGATTACGGGTTCAGACGAGGTCAGCACTCTCTGATCGCCGACGGCGACATAATCCCCGTTAGACAATATTTCACCATCATAGATGTTAGTATTTCCCCAACCAGTCGCGTTGCTGCCAGTGGTGTCAAAGATAGAGTAAAGATTCTGCAGCCCACCGGAGGTTGAGTAGATCGCCACAAAACTCTTGTTCCTGCCAAAGCCCCCGCTGCCAGTAATGATGTCATGGCTGTTGCGGCCAAATACAAAGATCCTGCCGTCGGGGGCAATGCGGATCCTCGCAGGGATGCCGCCAAAGCCGATTGTTGCTCCATTGATCTGATTAACACCAGTCAGGGTGAACACCTTGCCGGGATCGATCACATTGTTATTACCCGGAAAGTTCGGGTTACCGCCGTACGAGAACACGACGCCTCCGCCAAAGCTTGTATCGAGTAAGCCGTTCGCATTGTATCGGACCATGCACAGGTCGGTACCGAGCGCCGTTCCATTGGGTACAGCTGATCCGCCCACGCTACACTGTGACGCAACGAGTATCTTGCCATCCGGTTGGACTTTCATCGCGTAGGTGCCGGAGCTGGACCTCTCTGCGGCCCCCGAGCCCCATCTATAAAATGTCGTACGCTCCTCACCGGCTACGCCGAATGTCTCATCCAGGGAACCATCAACATTTAAACGCCGAACTAAAATATCAGCGGCGTACGAACCCGTATTTGTAAGCACAGTCCCGGCGACGATCGTTTTGCCGTTGGGCAGCACCTCGCTCACCCCAAAGTACCGTGCACGGTCCGGTGGGTTCTCAGGCAGCGGTAGTATTGGCAGCGGATCCTGCCAGATCCCCGTAGAGTTCGTGCCAAAGGTCAGATCGAGTCCGCCCTGTTGTGCGGCCGTGATGGTGACAAAGACGGTTGAAATAATAACTAAAGTGATAAGTGCGGTTGCACGCCTGTGGATCTGATACGTTAACGGTGTCATGTGCTGATTCTCCTATTAAATAAAACCTCTCGGATCGGACGGGAACAAGTTCGCTTTGACCTACAAGGCGAAAAAATTGAAGATATTGGTTCAACAAACTTTTAATTTGCGAAGTTTATCTTTGAATGGCGTAATTAACGCCCCAACGCGCGAAAATTGGATTGTTCATCCGCAGGTCGTATACTGCTATGAATCAATATTTAAATGAACGGACCCGATGATGTAACAAGTCTGCTTAGCCGCGTTGGCACCGGCGACACCAGTGCCCCTGAGGTGCTGCTGCCACTCGTCTACAGCGAGTTGCGCAAACTCGCCCAGGCTTATCTCAATAACGAACGGTCCGATCACACGCTGCAGGCAACCGCATTGGTTCATGAGGCGTACATCAGGCTTGTCGATTGGCAGAACGTGTCATGGCAGAACCGGGCCCATTTTTTTGCGGTCGCAGCTAAGGTCATGCGCCGGATCCTCGTCGATCACGCCCG
>JBBQGO010000239.1:0-4703 GCA_038323125.1 Pyrinomonadales bacterium | reverse complement strand
TCGACAGATTTGAATAGTGAACTCAACAAGGCGTTCGATAGCGGAAACGCTTTTTGAGCGGTCTGTTTCTGGTCAGCTTTCCCCGCTTTTTTTCGCTCCCGGTCAGCTTGTTTCATTGTCATGTGCGAACGCTTTCGCAATCTGATAACTATCAAAGTTATACCATTTTCCCATCTTTGCCTTAAACGGACCGCTACCGCACAATATTTATAAGCTTCCGGTTATGATACGCGCTTCGAGAATCAAGCTTCCAATCCTTACTTGCTCCGAGTCCGTGCCCCACACTTCCCTCGGCGCGTTACGCCTCGCACTCTATTGGACTTGAACTCTGGCATTTGCAAGAATTAACAAATCACGAACAACTGCTGGCTGTAGCCTGACCGCCTAATGATCACTTCAAATCTGAAAGGTTTCGAAACGATACCGCAGACCATTCCTCATTTTTGTTTTGAGTCGTTCAGGCGGCATAACAAGGATGATGCGCTTGCCTATAAGATTGGCGACGTCTGGAACTACCTCAACGGCATCGATGCGATCGACCGCGTCAAACGGATCGCGATGGGATTGGCCGCGATGGGTGTTAAGCCCGGCGACCGCGTTGCGATAATATCCGAGAACCGGCCTGAATGGTCGTTGGTGGACCTTGCCATCCTGTCCATGCGGGCGGTAAATGTGCCCATCTATACGACACAGGCCGTTGAGCAAGTAAGGTTCATACTCGAAAATTCGGGTGCCCGAATGCTGTTTTTTTCCGGCAAAAAGATCTGGAAGCACGCCGAGGAGGCTGTGCGCAGCGTCGAGACGCTCGAAAAGCTCGTCTTTTTTGATGCTGCCGACAGGCCCGACGACGAATCGCGTGCCATAACGCTCGCCGATGTAGAAAGCCGCGGTGACGAGCATTCTAAAATCAATGCCGATGTGTTTGACGATTCGCTCGGTGCGATAGACCCGGATGATCTCGCAACGATAATCTATACCTCGGGCACAACGGGCGAGCCAAAGGGCGTGATGCTGACGCACGACAATTTTGTTTCGAACATCATCGCGGTCTCAAAAGGGCTGCCGATCAGGTCGACGGACCGGAGCCTGGCCGTGCTACCGCTGTCGCATATTTTTGAGCGGACGGTTTTTTACGTCCTCTGCGCTAACGGTGTTTCGATCTATTATTGTGCAGCTTTTGACCAGATCGCCTCGCACCTGCAGGAGGTCAAGCCGACCAATATGACCGCAGTTCCCCCGTTGTTCGAGCAGGTTTATCACAAGATAGTAAAGAAGGGGAAAGCGGCCGGAGGATGGAAAACCCGCCTGTTCGAGTGGGCCCTCGTCATCGGCCAGCAGTATTGGGACGCCAAAGACAAACAAGAGCGGGTGTCACCCGGTTTGGCGGCTCGACACGCTGTTGCGGACCGTCTCGTATTTTCAAAATGGCGTGCCGGTGTCGGCGGCAGTTTGCGGTTCTTTGTCTCGGGCGGTGCTCCGCTGTCCAAAAAGCTCTCATACGCGTATTGGGCCGCGGGCATACCGATCCTGCAGGGGTATGGTATGACCGAGGCGTGTGTGACATGTGCCAACCGGCCCGACGACAACAAGGTCGGCTCGATTGGAACGCCGTTCGACGGCATTGAGATGAAGATCGCCGACAAGGACGCCGAGGTCCTCGTCCGGGGCCGCAACGTGATGAAGGGTTATTATAATGATCCGGCGGCGACAGCCAGGGTGATCGACGACGAGGGTTTTTATCACACGGGCGACGTCGGTTATATGGACACCGACGGCCATTTTTTCATTACGGATCGCATTAAGGACCTGTTTAAGCTGTCAAACGGCAAGTATATCGCACCTCTACAGGTCGAGAGCCTGTTAAAACAAAGCCCGCTCGTTTCGCAGCCGGTCGTTGTGGGTTCGGGCCGCAAACAGGTCGGCGCCCTGATCGTCCCCGATTGGGACGCGTTGAAAGAAGAGATGCGTGCAGACGGCCACAACATGGACCGAACCCGCGAAGAGCTGTGCGAAGACCCGCACGTAGTCAAACGTGTCCAACAGGACGCGGTCGCCCTGACCCGTGAACTGAGCGATTACGAACGCGTGAAACGCGTTTATCTGCTCCCGCGAGAGTTTTCGATCGACAAGGGCGAGATGACACCCACGCTCAAGATCAAACGTAATATCATTGACGATAAATATGAGGAAGCGATAGACGAGATCTGCGGTTCTTAGTTCGCTCCCGGCCATGCAGATGCGTTGACCGCATCACATCGAGTATTTTCATAATATGAAAAATCTTGCATTCGTGATCATTGCTGTCGGCCTGATCATTTCTCTGGGGATAATGGCCTCGACAACGTCCGCTCCTGAGGCATTTACCGACTTGCTTTTCACAGCCGGACTTTACTTCTGGGTCGCATTCCCGTTTATCGTCCTCGGGTTCGCAGCATATTACATTCACCGCAATGATTTATCGCGTGCCGCACAACGGGCGATCCTTTTGACATCGGCCGCCGTCACAGCTGCTTCCGCGTGGCTCTACTGGACATCGATATATCAGTCGACTTCGTCGACATCGGCACTGGTTTTTCTCTTTCTTCCGCTCTATTCGCTGGTCTCGATCGCCGTCCTATACGGTGCGGCGTACTTTCTGTTCAAACTCGCTGCGGGGCAGGGCCATCGGTCGTAGTTTGTTTGTAATTACAGCACGAAAAGCCGTGGCCGGGTCCGCATTGACGCGTTTTCGCGAAGAATTGGGATCATTTTATTCGCGATCGGGGTTATCCTCTTCGCGAAAAGTATAAGATCCTTCGCGAAGAACCTGAGATCTTTCGCGAAGAAACCCGCATCCTTCGTGACTGCCCATAATTTTCCCGGAAAAGTCTGAGTCTGTCGCGAAGAATCTCACATCTTTCGCGATTGATACGACACCCTTCGCGACAGAGATAAGCTTTCGAACGATTGGGATGATCCCGTTCGCGAAGGATATGAACATATTCGCGAAGATCCAGTTCAAATTCCGGATTGGGAAGAAGTGATTCGGGATTGTTCTTTTACTTCTCGCCGATCTCTTTGCATTCTTCGCGTCGTTTCGGGGAAAAGGCAGTTTCACACAAGGCCGCGAAGAACGCAAAGAAAGAAGTAGCACGAAAAACGTTCATCGGCTGATCCGGGCTTTACGCGCATCGCCCGCCTGCACCTGCCTTCCGGGGCTTCCCGACACGGATAACATCGATCGTTCCCTCTCACCCGCCGTATCTACCCATTTGGGTTTAGATGGCCTCTCTAAAATCCGCTTTCCTGATGCAGCGACTCCTGCCGGGAATCTCGGCGTGGGCGATATAAAACCGTGGAAACATCATTTGATTCGAACTGTATAACGGGAAACCGGCTTACGGTTTATTTGTGCCGAAATGTATATAAGTTCGTTTCTTACAGTATTTACGCTGATGATCTGCCTGTTGGGTGCCCCCTCGACAGACGCGCAGGACCGCGAGGGTGGCCGCCAACCCGGTGCCCCGGCGACCTATAAGATCCAGCAGGGCGACAAGCTGAGCATCAAGTTTTTTACCAATCCCGACCTGAACGAACCGTCTCTCGTCGTTCGCCCGGACGGGTTCATCAGTCTGCAGATCATCGACGACATTCGGGCCGAAGGGCTGACGGCGGCCGAGCTAAAGCAAAAACTCGAAAAGGCGTACGACGAAACGCTGCTGACTCCGATCATCACGGTCTCGGTCATCGATTTTGTCGCTCCGCATATCTTTGTCTCCGGCTTTGTCACCAAACCGGGGCGATACGAGCTGCGTGATGCAAAAACCCTGATGGAAGCAATCGTTATTGCAGGCGGATTTACACGCGATGCGAATCGCAAGATGGTCATTCACGCACGACCGGATAACGCGGGCGATTGGAAGATCCAGTCGGCAGATGTGTCCGACATCCTCAGTCGAAAAGGCTCAACGGAAAAGGACCTGATGCTGCAGAGCGGCGACTACATCTACATTCCAGAGTCCCGTATGTCTAAGTTTAACCGGACGGTCGAGACCGTCCGAGGCCTGCTGCCGCGTGTCTTTTGATTCGCACAATTTATTTGGAGTTATCTAGCGATGCGCCATAACGGCAACAACAATTTGATCAGCCGCATGGCCGATGCGATATCACGGCGAAAGCTGCTGGCTGCCTCGGTGTTCTGCTTTGTCGTGGTGTCCGGTATGGTCACGACATTACTGATCACACCTAAATACGAATCGACGATGAGCATACTCGTTTCGCGCGACCGGATCGACCCGCAGATAAGCTCATCGGAGAGAAATAACGAGATCACGCAGACCGCAATCAGCGACGAAGAGTTTAATTCGGAGCTGGAATTGGTCAAGAGCATTGAGGCCGTTACGGGCGTTGTCCGCGAGCTCGACCTGGCTAACGATCATCATCCCAAACACGACACCTGGCTGAGCCAAACGCGGAGCCGTGTAAAGGCATATGTTTACAACCTTACGGGTAGATCGTCGGGTGATGCGTCAAAGCCATCCGCCGAAGAGGATTTTTCCGTTGAAAAGGCCGTTAACCGCGTCGTCGGCAATCTCGATGTAGTTCCTATAAAAAAATCACGCGTTATCAAGATCAGCTATACGGACACCGATCCGCTCCGGGCCAAGAAGACACTGGAGGTGCTCTATCAGAAATACGTAGACCTGCACGTTCGCATGAGCGAC
>JBBQGO010000238.1:0-4712 GCA_038323125.1 Pyrinomonadales bacterium | reverse complement strand
TCCGTCGCCGACCGGCAGCCCTTCAGGTACGCCAAGTCCGTCACCGACAGGCAGCCCTTCAGGTACGCCAAGTCCGTCGCCGACCGGCAGCCCTTCAGGTACGCCAAGTCCGTCGCCGACCGGCAGCCCTTCGGGCACGCCAAGTCCGTCGCCGACCGGCAGCCCTTCGGGCACGCCGAGTCCGTCGCCGACCGGCAGCCCTTCCGGTACGCCAAGTCCGTCACCGACCGGCAGCCCTTCCGGTACGCCGAGTCCGTCGCCGACCGGCAGCCCTAACCCGGGGAACCTTTTCGCGGGCTTGACCGGGCCGACGCTCAATGGGGTATTGCCCAATGGCTATGCTCAGTATGAAATTCACAGCAGCCGCATCGAACTTGAAGTTCGGGTGAGGCAGATAAACTTAGCCGGGGGCACCCCGCTTTCGGTAGTGGTTGATGGTGTGTTCGTCGGAACTATGCTCGTTGATAGCGGTGAGGCTCGTCTTCGATTGCGAAGCGATGAGGGCGATGCCGTACCGACGGTATTAGCTGGATCTACGATCTATGTTCACAATAACGGACCCGCGATCGTGTCGGGAATATTCGCTGGCGGTTCGCCAAGCCCTTCACCGTCACCCAGCGCGTCACCGAGCCCGACCGGTTCGCCGAGTGGTTCCCCGAGTCCATCTCCGACCGGTTCGCCAAGTGGTTCGCCGAGCCCTTCGCCTAGTCCCTCAATGGGACGCTCTTTCGAGGCTCATCTAACAGGAAGCCAGGTCGACCCGCCGGTGACAACCGGCGCTAACGGCGAGATCAAGGTTACCCTAAACGAGGAAGAGACTCAGGCGACCGTTTTCGGTGAGTTTCACAACCTGACGAGCAACCAGACCGGTGCACGTATCGAAGCGATGATCGGGTCAACACCAACCATATTTGACCTGGGCATCGTAGGCGGACAAAACGGCAACTTCGCTTCGGCGACATTTGCAGTATCGGCCATTCAGGTCCAGCAGTTACGTGCAGGCCTTTGGTCCGCGGTGATCACCAGCGTTAACAATCCGGCTGGCGAGATCCGAGGACAGTTGATCCCACGATCGAACCTGAGCGATTTTGACGGCGATGGCCGCAATGATTTTGCTGTGTTCCGGCCCTCGACCGGCAACTGGTACGCTCAATCCGCTGCCGGAATTTTCTCGGAGAGTTTCGGTTTCGCCGGTGATCAGGTCGTGTCGGGAGATTATGACGGCGATGGCAAAACAGACGTCGCGGTTTATCGTAATGTCGGCGGCCAGGGCGTCTGGCAGATAAAGCGAAGTTCGGATGGCGGCGTATCGACAGCCAATTTCGGCCTTGCGACGGACATACCCGTACGCGGCGATTTTGACGGCGACGGACGTCTCGATTTCGCAGTCTATCGGCCTTCTTCGGGTGTTTGGTACATCCAGAAGAGCAACAATACCGGGGTCATCTCTATGCAGTTTGGCATCGCGAGCGACAAGCCAATGCCCGCTGACATGGATGGAGACGGCCTCGACGATATCGTCGTATTCCGCGAGTCGACAGGCATCTGGTATTGGCTCAGAAGTTCCGATGGCCAGTTCTCGGGGCTGCAGTGGGGCCAGCAAGGTGACCGAGCGGTACTAGGTGACTTTGACGGTGACGGAAAGGCGGATATTACGGTCTATCGACCCTCAAACGGAGTCTGGTACACCATGAATTCGTTGAATGCCGGCTTCAATGTCACTTATTTCGGCGTTAGCGGCGATATTCCTGTTGCCGGCAACTATGACGGCGATGGGAAACTGGATATCGCCGTCTTCAGGCCTTCGGATGGTAATTGGTACGTTCTTCGCAGTTCGGATGGAAGCTTCCAAACTTTCAATTTCGGCCTCGAAGGTGATGTGCCGCTTAATGCGAGGTAACCAATAATTTTAGCAACCATACTGTGTTGCGTAACCATCACAACTACGGCTTCAAACATACCGAAATCGGTTCGCATTGATGAAATCTGTTTGAAGTCTTTTCCCCCGGCTAAATTACCCTCCTTTTAGCCGGGGGCTTTTCGTATTCTCCTACCTTTCTTAGATAATCAATCCACTAGCGCTTTACTAAACTCAAGGGTTTAACGGCGATTCGCGAGATCAGCTGGTATGCCTGTGAGAATTTTAACTACAGAGGGCACAGAGACGCTTCTCAACAGTCCATTTGCGAACCAAATAAATGGTTAAACAACGGGCGAAATGACAAGAACCGTTGGCGAAATCATTTCGCCGCTAGAAAAATGCCTAAACAACTAACATTGTTAGAAAACAACTACCGCAGGAAAAAAACAACTTGTTTAGTGACAAAAACAACAGCTAAGCCATTATTCCGTTGGCGAAATCATTAAACAATTACCCATCGTACCAATGCTTACAACGCAAACCACTGTAAACATTGACTTTAATGAATGGAGATAAAAAATTAGGGGGGGGATGTCCCGTGTATTGTTAAAACTTCGTTAGGTCTCCCTTGATCTGACATTAACGAATCAGTGTCCCAATCTCAAGACTCTCGCTCTGGCTCTCCGCCTGAGCCGTAGGCGAAGGCGGAGAGCCAGAGCGTGGATCGGCTTGAACGGTAGCCGGTTGTTGTCGCTCCAGGGCCGCGATCGGCGAGCCGAGATGGGCATAGCCGGTGATTCGGCGAAAGCCTTTTTCAGCTTCCAGAAGCGAGAACGCCAGCCAGCGTGTGGCCTGATCGGTCTCGGCCCGAAAACGTGTCACGCGGCCCAACTTGCGACGCGTATTGCGAAAGGAATTCTCGATGGCGTTCGTGCTCAGCAAATTGCGGTTGAGTGTATTCGGCACATTCAGCCGATGCAATGCGATCACCTCTACGTCCATCGCCATCACTCGCAAGATCAACTCCCGCACGTGCCCGCGTATAAACTCCCGAAACACCCCAGCCGCCTCTTTCGGTGAGCCTTGTCCCAAACTGTCAAAAATCCTAAACTCTCTCATGATGGTCTCCTTGCCGATTACACTCGGCATTCACTTTTGGGAAATTCCAACGAGCGAAAGTATCGCCCGCGGGAGACCATCCTTTCAAGTTTTAACAATTTTTGGGACGCTTCCAAAATGCCTGCGGTCTTCGTCTAGCTTTCGATAACAATCGTTTTGTCTTATACTTAGCTTTAGAAGGAAGCGTCTTCCAATTTGTTTGATTTTCAGAACGACAGAAAATATTGCTCTTCGAAAAGGGCTTTCTAAAATGGAGAGTAAAATGAACAACGAAAAAATCAAACACTTCTATGGTGGAGACCCTCGCGAAATGCCGCTTTACGGCCTTGCGGAAACTTCCCGATACCTGAAAATAAATTTAAGAACACTTAGCTCTTGGGTTCGTGGCCGAACTTATCATCTCGACGATGGAACAAAAAAATGGTGGCCCCCTGTAATTCATTTACCCGATGCGGATACGCCGTTGCTTTCCTTTTATAATTTGGTTGAGGTTCACGTTTTATCAGGAATACGTCGAATCCATAATGTTCAATTTCGTAAAGTGAGAGATACGCTAGATTATCTCGACGGACTTTCGAGTGACCATAAATATCCTTTAGCCACACAAGACTTTTGGACTGATAAATTTGAATTATTTATTAAATCTTCAGTAGGAAACTACATTTGTGCCTCGCGGCATGGTCAACAAGTGATTACGGAAGTTGTTGAGCAATATCTTCATCGAATAGAGAGGGGTACCATTGACTTATCGCCGTTTCGACTTTATCCCTTTTCAAGCGAGGTTAAGTTTAATACGACAAGTTCACAAGATGGCCTGCGTAATTTAGAGTCGCAGCCAAGAAATATCGAAATTGATCCATTAGTTTCATTTGGTCGTCCCACACTTGCGGGAACGGGTGTCCCAACTAATGTTATCGCCGGGCGCTTCCAGGCCGGTGAAGACGTGAGGGCATTAGCCGACGATTATGGCATCGAGGAAGCGCAAATCAAAGAAGCCCTCAGCTACGAAGGCATCACCCGCAAAGCTGCTTGAAAACGAGATCTTCTTTGTAGATAGATCATCGGGCAAATACGGATTGGTTGACGGTCTAAAAGCGCTTGGATTAAATGTCGAAAGACACGATGATTATTTCACGGAAACGTCGATAGATGTCGAATGGATCTCTCACTGCGGCGAAAAGCAGTGGATAATTGTCAGCAGCGACAAAAACATTAAGAAAAACGCCCTTGAAAAACAAGCTATTATGGCAAGCGGAGTCGCTGCATTTTTCTTTACCAGCGCATCAATTACCAGCGATCAACAAATCGAGTCCTTTTCCAAAGCATTAAAGCGGATTTCTAATTTTATCTTATCGCAAATACGACCCTTTATCGCGAGAATATCTCCTGACGGCTCGGTTGAATTATGGCTTAATCTGTACGGGTTCTTTATGTCCAGATCGTAGTTCCGGGCCTTGATCGTTTCGATGTGAACCTTCCACGCGATTTCCGATTCCGTGCGATTATTCCACCAATCTTTGATCGGCTGAAACTCTTCCGGGCGGATAGATTTTGTTTTGCTGTAACTCTTTTGGCCTTCGGGCAAGCGGTGTTCGTAATACCAGATCTCGCGTGTCGGCGTTCCTTTGTCGAAAAACAGTAGATTGGTAGCAACAGTCGCGTAAGGCTGAAAAACGCTGTTAGGAAGCCGTACGATCGTATGCAGATTGCATTCCGTGAGTAGCCGCTCGCG
>JBBQGO010000237.1:0-4718 GCA_038323125.1 Pyrinomonadales bacterium | reverse complement strand
CCGAGATCATTATGTAGATGCCGTTGGGGCCATAGGTTGTGCTGATCATGCCGACCGCCGTGATCACAGAGTCAAGCGAGAAGACGATATCAAGAAGCACGATCTGAATGATCACGCTGGTAAAACCTGCATATACCTTCTTTGTTTCGTGCCCGGTCTCGCCCTCGAGGCTGCCGTGAATCTCGTGCGTGCTTTTAGCGATAAGAAACAGACCGCCTATCAGGAGCACCAGATCTTTACCTGCAAATGAATGGCCCAAGATCGCAAACAATGGCTCGGTCAGGCCGATAACCCATGAAAGTGACAGGAGTAAAAGAATGCGGATCCCCAGTGCCAGCGACAGGCCGATAAAGCGAGCCTTCGGCTGCTGCTCCGGCGGCAGCTTGCCGGCCAGTATAGAGATAAAAATTACGTTATCTATTCCGAGAACGAGTTCAAGCAGAGTAAGTGTACCGAATGCGATCCACACCTGCGGGTCAGCAAGCCATTCCATCGCGTCATTTCTCCGTTAATCTAACAGCGTTTCCAATTCGAGCATTATAGCGTTTCCATTTTATGCATAATAGGACGCGAGTGAGGTTTTATGAGTACTCTTGTAAATTAATCTTCGAGCGTTCAATATTCACGTTTGGACAGCTGTGATAAAAATCAGGAGTCGACCGTCTCATGCGGAGCGGCGAAGGGACGGAGGCCCTATTTATTTGTATTTCTGACGGTCGTTTTGGGGTCTGCGTTCGGGCTGGCAATAATCGAAGTCGGCCTCCGGATCGTCGGTTATTCTTCACCCGACTTTGTCCGCCACTCGATCTTTTCGCCTATTGCTGAGAATCTGCCGTAGAAACTCCAAAAGTTAAGTTCAAACTTCCGCTTCGCCGGTGTGATGACGTCGATGGTCTGACGAATATCGCCTTCGATCAACCGTATCTTGAATCCGCCTACCCCTTTGCATTCGCCGACATATGAACCGGTACCTTCGTCAGTAGACTCGATGGTCCGGCACGCACTGGTTTTGGTGCTCGTATAGATGCTCTTGTTTTGAGCGAATGCGGCTGCGGCCGTGCAAAATATCAAAGCGGCTATTATGAGAAGGTGTTTCATTTTGATTTGATCCTGCGAGGTCATTCTGTCCGAGATCGTTTTAGACGTTTACCGCCTATAAACAAGATTTCCTCCCACAACCGTCGCAACCGCCGCGCCGCGAAACTGCCAGCCGTCGAATGGCGAATTGCGTGATTTGGAACGCGATTCGGAGTTCGTGTAGGTCCAGTCGAGTTCAGGGTCAATTATTGTGATATCAGCGATCGATCCCGGAGCGAGCGTACCTCGTCCGGCCAGCTTGAAAATGCGGGCCGGATTGGTGGAGCAGAGTTCGACCAATCGAACCAGGTCGATCATGCCCTTGTGGACGAGTTCGTTAAACGCCAGTCCCACAGCAGTTTCGAGGCCGGTGATCCCATAAGGTGCCCTATCATACTCCAGAGCCTTTTCGTCCGCGTGGTGAGGGGCGTGGTCAGTCGCTATGGCATCGATCGTGCCATCTCTGAGTCCCTCTATAACCGCATCGCGATGTTCCGCGGGACGCAGCGGCGGCGCCATTTTCGTATTAGTGTCATATCCCTCAACCGCCTTATCCGTCAGCGTGAAGTGATGCGGCGTAACCTCGCACGTAACATTGATCCCCTCGCTTTTCGCTCTGCGGACTGCTTCGACCGCTCCCTTGGTTGAAACATGAGCGATGTGGATATGTGCACCGGTCTCGCGGGCGAGAATAATGTCGCGGACCACATCTATATCCTCTGCCAAGGCAGGCATTCCCTTTAGCCCCAGCGAAAGCGAGGTGGGTCCCTCGTGCATAACACCGCCGCTGCTCAATGACTTGTCTTCGCAGTGGTCGATGACAGGCAGGTCAAAGTCGGAGGCGTACTGCATTGCCCGGCGCATGATGCCTGCGTTGGGGACCGGACGGCCATCGTCCGAGACGGCCACCGCACCCGCCGCCTTCATCTCGCCCATTTCAGCGAGTTCGGCTCCGACAGAAGATTTGGTAATTGCACCGATCGGAAATACGTTCGCAAGTCCGGCCCGCTCCGCCTGTTCGATCATATAGCGGGTGATCGCCGCATTGTCGTTGATGGGCTGCGTGTTCGGCATTGGGCAAACACTCGTCCACCCACCCGCGACCGCGGCGGCACAGCCCGAAGCAATCGTTTCCTTATGCTCCTGCCCCGGCTCGCGTAAATGCACATGCATATCGATAAATCCGGGGGCGACGAGCAACCCGGCCGCATCGAAAACCTCACATTCCTCCGGAACCGGATCGTTTGGTCTCAACCATGCCGAAACACGGCCGTCCTCGATCAGGACCGACATTCCGGTATTTTCCTGTGCGGCCGGATCAATCAGGTGGCCGTTAGCTATAAGTAATTTCATTTGAGACAAATGCCCTTTCTGACGTGTGCTCTACTGATGCTCCCGGATCATGTCAGATCGCTACTTCTTAGGATACTTCTTATTGGCCTTTACCTCTTTCAGTTGAGCAAGATGGCGTTCGCTGTGGCCGGTAATAAAGAGGATCCACTGATGTGCGTCCATCATGCCCATCGGTGCCTGGGCAAAGTGGTTTCGCAGATCGACCTTATTATTTTTCATAAAATCGATCGTTGTATCGCGAGCTGCCTCAAAACTTTTTAGAAGGTCTTCGCGCGTTTTCCAGCGGCCGTTAGGGCGAACCTGTTCGGGAGCCGTGAACTTCTGCTGCCGATTGGTGATGGCCAGAATTATTACAGTATCTGGTATGCGGAAAGGGTTCTCGCACTTTGGCGGCTCCGATTTCAAAACCTGATCTGTAACAGATGAGAACAGGGCCATTTCTACGACAGTAATGTGCTCGGCGATCTCGGCTATGGTCCAGATCCCTTCGGCCGCACGGAAATTGAGCTGCTTATCGGAAAGGCCGGTCAACTGAGCAACATAATCCGCTTTTGTGTCATTTAGGTATTTCAGAGAAAACTCTCGATCTTTTTCGGTAAAGGTTTTTGCCGGTGTCTGAGCAAATGCCTGAACCGTGAACATCAAGAGAGCGAACGAACCAATTGCAACACTTCTTTTCATTTAAGTAATTCTCCTTTTGTTTCAATTGCCAATATTCCCGCCGGTCGCAAGGTAAAGCACGGCCATCCGCACCGCGACCCCATATTTTACCTGGTCAAGTATCAGCGAGCGCGAGCTGTCGGCAACGTCAGACGAGATCTCGATGCCGCGGTTCATTGGCCCCGGGTGAAGGACGATCGCGTCTTTGCGGGCTAGGTCGAGCCGGTCGTTGGTCAGGCCATAGTGTATCGCGTATTCCCTCAAGGTTGGGAAATAGGCGGAGTCCTGCCGCTCGCGCTGTATTCGTAATATCATCACGACATCGGCATCGGCAATCGCATCTTCGATATGCGGGCACACCTCCAGGCCGTTTTCGACCAAGTGCTGAAAATCGTCGGGCACGAGCGGCTTCGGCCCGGCGACGCGGACTTTGGCTCCCATCTTGGTCAATAAATGTATGTTAGAGCGTGCAACACGGCTATGCAGAATGTCGCCAACGATCGCAACCTCGAGGCCATCGATCTTTTTCTTATGTTCACGGATCGTCATCGCGTCGAGCAGCGCCTGGGTGGGATGCTCGTTTGACCCGTCGCCGGCATTGACGATCGCGGCTTTGCTAACCTTGGCTAGTTGATGCGGAACGCCGGCACTCGAATGCCTGACAACGATGCAATCGGGGGCCATCGCGTCGAGATTCATCGCCGTGTCGAGCAGCGTCTCGCCCTTGCTGACGCTAGATGAAGATACGCTGATGTTTACGGCATCGGCCGAAAGACGTTTTGCGGCAAGTTCAAATGATGTTCGAGTACGGGTCGAAGCCTCAAAAAAAAGGTTTATGATCGTCTTGCCGCGAAGGGCTGGGACTTTTTTGACCTCACGGGTAGAGATCTCGCTAAACGTTTCCGCCGTGTCGAGAATACCCGAGATCTCCGCGGCAGAAAGTTCGCGGATTCCCAAGAGGTCTCGGCGTCGAAAAGGTTTAACCTGTGGATTGCGGATTGCGGATTGAGGATTGCGAATTGCGGTCATCGGGTCCGACCTCGTGCGGTGTTTATCGATGACACGAAAATCGCGACGAGTTGATTCGCCTCGTCCAGCAAGTTCGTAACTCTGTCTGCTGCGACCATATTTGTCTCAACGGTCAGCTCGATCCAAAATGCCGACTCATCAGCCTCTTCTTCGACGATACCCATTTTGGCTATAAAGTCAGCGCTAGATTTGGCCCTGCAGGCTGCACGGTAATTCGCGGCTACGGAAGTGGACGATCGTGTCAACTGTCCACCTACGTGACGACCTAAGAAATTATTGGAAGCGTCGCAACCAACTCAATCACTCTCAAGGCGAAGGTCTTGGTACGCCTTTTCATCTCGTCCTGCCTCATGTTCTAAATCCGGAATCCGCAATCCGCAATCCGCGATCCGCAATTCTCACGATCTTTCAAATATCCCCACAGCCTCGGCGTCATCATACTCTTTGAGCATAACCTTGATGATCTCGGCCTGTTTTGTGGGTACCATCTTGCCGATGAAATCGGCTTGGATCGGAAGTTCGCGGTGTTCGCGGCCTCGGTCGATCAGGACGGCTAACTGCACCTTGCGAGGACGGCCAAAGTCCATTAACTGATCCAT
>JBBQGO010000236.1:0-4724 GCA_038323125.1 Pyrinomonadales bacterium | reverse complement strand
CGTAACCGTAATTCAAAGCGTTCGGCTTTGCTTCCGCCGAGATCAGGACGCCGTAAACGGAGTGAAACAGCAGCGGCAGAAATATACCGAATATCTCGATGAATAGGAGATACGGTATCTCGTGAATGTCCCTTACGTGCTTGTTAAAACTCTCGGCACCGTTTAGAGCGCTCGAGTTCGTGAACATATGCACAAAGAAAAACAGCCCCAGCGGGACAATACCCGTTATCTGATGAAGTTTCCTTAAAAGAAAAGTATTAGAAAATTTGATCGCCATGCGGACAAACTGTGCCGGTGGACCTTTTAACTCTAATGTCCTGAAATTCTAATGCCAAACGCGTTAATCGGCAATTCTGATTGGGTGCTTTTTATCATAGGCCTGAATTCAGATAAGATAAAATGAAGAATATAGCATCGATAAAATAGCAATGCTTATTTCTGTTACATGCATATTGAAACCTTAAAAGTGTTTTGCGATCTCGTTGATCTGGAAAGTTTTTCGCTTGCCGCCGAGCGTAATTTTATTACACAATCAGCCGTCAGTCAGCAAATACGCACCTTGGAGGACAAGTTCAAGCGCCGGTTACTCGAGCGTATCCGGGGACGTCGCGAAGTAAAACTAACTCCGGCCGGCGAAGTATTTTATCGAGAGTCCAAGACAGTCCTAGCGGCTTATGAACACCTGCAGGAAAGCCTGCGAGGAGTCGTGGGAAAGATCGGAGGCACTGTAAAGGTCGCGACCGTGTACAGTGTCGGACTGCATGAACTGCCTTCAAAGGTCCGCGAATTTATGACAAAGTTTCCCGCTGCGAAGATCGATCTCGAATATTCGCGAACAACCCGGGTGGTGCGCGACGTCCTTAGCGGTACAGTCGAACTCGGCGTATTGGCCTTTCCGGAAGCGCGCCGGGGTTTGACGCTTACGCCAATGCCTGACAATCGTCTAGTGCTGATCGCGCCGCTTGACCACAAACTGGCAAAGCGCACAAAAGTTAAAGTTAGTGATCTGAATGGTCAGGGCTTTGTTCTGTTTGAAAGGGATGTGCCGACACGCAAGGCAATGGACAAGATCTTCAAGTCACACGGGATCGAGGTGAACAAGATCGCCGAATTCGACAACATTGAGACTATCAAGCGAGCGGTCGAAGTCGGTTTTGGACTGGCAATCGTTCCCGAGCCCGCTGTGATCGAGGCTGGTAGGGCCGGTTCTCTGGCCGTTATACAGCTTGCTGAAAAATACTGGGTAAGGTCTGTAGGTGTCGTTTATCGCAGCGACCGCACCTTATCACTTGCGGCAAAAAAGTTTGTCGACCTGCTGGCCAATCGGAC
Source organism: Pyrinomonadales bacterium (assembly GCA_038323125.1). Taxonomy (GTDB): domain Bacteria; phylum Acidobacteriota; class Blastocatellia; order Pyrinomonadales; family Pyrinomonadaceae; genus OLB17. The sequence continues at coordinate 3,395 of JBBQGO010000236.1, read as the reverse complement.
GTAATTGGACAGTCGTCCTGAATCGTTATAAAGTCGAAATAATGCCTGATGTCGTCAAGGAAAAGCCATATACGCTGTCTTTTGCTGATCGTCCCGGATATCTTTATGCCTACGTCGAAGGCGACCATGATAGTTACGATATATCCCGAGCCTTCTGGTTGGAGATCGCCGAAGAGTCCGCGCGGAGAGGGGCTCGAAAAATCCTTATCGACGAGAATATTGAAGAGGGAGCTTCCGTAGCTGAAGTTTTTCAATTGGCAACAGAAATTCCGCAGATGGGCTTTGGTGCGGCGCGGATCGCTTTTGTGGACCGCTATCTGGACCAGAATGATATTAATGAATTTGGCGAGCTAGTGGCGGTTAACCGGGGGCTGAACGGAAAGCTCTTCAACGACGAACGGACAGCCGAAGAATGGCTGCTGGCGGATCTGGGCGATTAATTAACGTCCCTACAAAATGGTTTGATCAACGCTTCCCACCGCCGCGACGTATGTCATAGGCGTCGTGGGAGCCATCTCATTGAGGGTATATTTCAGTTTTTCGACAATACCCTCCGCTTCCATATAATCGCGGCCAAGAAGTCGGCGAAAACGCTTTGAACGGTCCTCGCCCGTTAATTCCTTGAGCATCCCACCCAGAAGCGAAGTGACCAACTCCGGTGCAAACTGCTTGCCGGCATTGTTCTGCAGATCATCAACGACATCTTTCGCAGGGCGTCTGGCCTTGTAGGGACGGTCGGTCGTCATCGCATCGAAAGAATCTGCGAGTGAAACTATCTTGGCAATGAACGGTATCTCCCCGCCGCGAAGTCCGTCCGGATAACCTAGGCCATCGAGGCGTTCGTGGTGATATTTAGCGGCCAGCGGAACGTCGGTGTAAGGGTGATGGATCGGCTGAAGGATCTCAAACCCGACTCCCGGATGCTTGTTCAACTCCGCCGATTCCTTTGCATTGATCCGGTAAGGGGCGTTTATGATCTTGCGTTCAACCGTAAGTTTTCCAACATCATGCAGGTAGCCCGCTACCGCAGCCCCTTCGGTCTCATCTGCTCCCCAACCGATCTCGGATGCAATTATCTCCGAGAACTTACCAACCCTGACCGAGTGCCCTTCCGTGTATTTGTCCTTGCAATCTATGGCTGCCGCAAATGCCTTGACCGTATCATGATAGGTCGATCGCATCTCATCGAAGAGCCGCCGGTTCTCATCCGCCCGTCGTTCGATCTCAGCCATCAAATTACGCTGCGCGATCGCCACACCTATGTGATGGCCCATCGCACAGACGATCTCTTTTTCATAAGCTGAATAGGATTCGCCCGTTGCTTTTTCTCCGAGAAAGATCGCACCTACGATATCACCGTGAACCACAAGCGGCAGGAACAATTCGAGTCGCCGTCGCTCAAAGCTCGCGTCATAAACCTGGAAAAACGGCAATACCTTCGCTTGTGAGATCTCGATCGGACTCATGCCGTTTGAAAGAAATTGTCGTTCATCCTCTGAACAAAGCGACAGGCTCAAAGGAAAATCATCGCCAAGCCCGCGAACCGCGAGCACGTTCAGTTCGTGGGCGAACCGCGAATACCGGGCGACGGCTCCACGCATGATCCCAAGTGCCCCGGAGATCAGATGTAGAGAGGTTCGAATGGTCTCCTGGAAATTGTTCCTATTGGTGATCTCGTGGCCGAGTTCCGCGAGTGCTCCGAACGCATGGATCAACTTATGATCATGTTCCGCCATTGATTTACCCCTCTAAATTAGAGTTACGTGCTTGGTTAGGCCGAGCATCTCAAAAAGGTCAGTCGTGTCTTGATTTACATCCGAGAAAACTACGCGTGCCCCATTGTTCGCGGCCGTATCGATAACGCCCAGAAGGATCGAAATACCTATGCTGTTTACGATCTCAGTTTTAGAAAAGCTCACAACGAGTTCCCGATAACCGGCTTCGATACGACGCCGGCACTCATATTCGATCTCCTCGCCGCTCAATTTATTTAGATAATCGCCGGCTGCGATCGTGCAGCTTTCCGGTTTGGGCTCGACCGAGCCACGGGACTCGTTTTCTATGATCACGTAATTATTGTCCTTGTTTAATTTAGCCTAGGCGCTGACAGAATCTACTTGAGGTATATTTCTACCACAGAAGGCTGAGTTTTAACAAGAAGAATTACCGAAACCCGTGGTCGGAGTACTGACAGGCACTGTTACTATCTGTATGTGGCTTACGGCCAAACTCGTGGAGGAGGGGCCTGAGGTGCTCGACAGCCGCGTTGTGCGACGCTCCGTTCGTCGCCAATACGCCGTTGTGGTTTTGCAGATCGGAGATGTCGTACCGCATTTCGAAACCAAATAAGTCGGTCATTCGCCCCCCGGCTTCTTCGAGGATCACTTGCGGAGCACAGGTGTCCCAAAGCTTGGTTCGGGGGCTGGGATGAATGTATACGTCACATGTCTGATCGGTAATGAGGCTTATTTTTAGGCCGATCGAACCCCGGTTAACGATTCGACGAAAACCAAAATGTTCGATAATTCTTTGTATCCGTGAGCTGGGGTGATTTCTCGATATGGCCACAGACATCTGAGAAAACTCAGCCGTGGCCGATGTTTCCATGCGTTCCGGTTCCCCGCCTCTTAAAACGCTAAACGCCCCCTGCCCCCTAACGGCATAGATCAAGTGATCGAACAACGGGAGGTAAACCACGCCGAGCACGGCTGTCCCGTTATCGGAGAGCCCAATCTGTACGCAGAAATCCCCGTCATGTTTTATAAATCCAGCGGTCCCGTCGATTGGATCGATGATCCACACTCTCGATTTTGAGAGCCTGAGGCCGACATCGTCGGCTTCTTCTTCGGACAGGATGCCATCGTCAGGAAAGGCCTCAATAAGACCGTCAACTATGATACGACTGGCCTCGCGGTCCGCGATCGTTACAGGTTCAATAAAGTCGTCGGCCCCGATCTTTTCTTCAGTGACAACCCCATCATCGTAATGTTTGATGATTCCCTTTCCGGCCAATCGGGCTAGAGCGAAGGCAGTTTCGAGCTCCTGTTGCAGCATTATTTCCAATTTAGCACGGAGATACGACAACGAGACAATGAGCCTCGGCAACTCTTTACGCTCTCTCGACCGGTTCAGTTATCCCGCAGCGCGGGCAGGTGAGAAAGCGGCGGGTCTCGTCAGTCCACTTCGCGAGTGCACCATGAGCCAGCGTGGGAACTCTGCTTTCCGCCTCGCCTTCGGCAAAAATGCGAGAATGCTCAATTGGGTCCTGCACTGTTGCCTTTAGATCGCGGTCGCACTGACGACAGGTCCATCCGGTACCTGAATTAAAGAAGTCATTAAGTTCAATCATAAAAAATGGCGGGCATTCCTGCCCGCCGTACTGCGTATACCGTTTG
>JBBQGO010000235.1:0-4726 GCA_038323125.1 Pyrinomonadales bacterium | reverse complement strand
CTTTCACGAATATTCCGCTAAAAAGAAGTCGTAACTTTACAACAAAATTAAGTTGTTGATAACTTTTATGATATAAATGGCGAAGGATCATATCCTTATCGGGAGAAATTAAAGCGGCGTGTGAGATATGGGCCAGTATTTGGGGCAGCCGCCATTCTCTCGACGAAACCCGATCCCATTAAAGTTGAGACAATTATATGGACTATACCAGATTGACCGATTCCGAATTGGCAGAATTTGCCGGAAACGCGGCGACGAAGCTCGCCGAACATAGTGTGACCTGTTTCGATGCGGCAACTGCCGATGAGTTGGCGGCAAAGATCGGGACCAAGGGCGATGCACTCGCCGCCGACCTCGAAGAGATCGTCAGGTTAAGGACGATGATACAATCGATAAACGCCCGAAAAGCCGAACGCCGTGCTGAGATCCGTCATGAGCTTTCGTTACTGAAATACGCTCTTCGAGCCTGGCGCGGCTCCGCATCAGATCATAAGCTCCTCGGCCTGACATATCGTAAAAAATGGACGAATGTGACCGCAAACGACCCGACCGGTCTGGTCGTAAACGGCCAGTCCAACGGCGTGAACGTAATCAGGTTCAAGGGAAATAACAAACCACACCGCGTCGTATACCATCTGTGGCGCCGGGACTCAAAAGCCGGCAAATGGCAATTAATAGGCCAGACCACCAAGCAAACCTACGAAGACAACCCCGTAACCCCCGGGCAACATTACGAATACAAAGTTATGGCCGTCGGCTCAAAAACCAAGTCAGGTTGGTCGAATGCGGGGGTTGTTTACGAAGAGGGTAAGTAGGGGTGAGTAATGCGATGGCCCTGGCTGCGCCGGACCCTCCATATCGGGCCAAATAAAATACTTCCAATTCTGAGCTAACAGGTATATACTTCCGACATCTGTTCTTACTCAGTGTTTTGGCATTTTCGAAACACCACCTTTTACCCACGGGGTATTTTGATCAGCGGAGTTTACCGCTGGAGCCAATCTGTATGGGGAGTTCCTTACAAGGTCCCGATCAGCGTTAACGACATTACCGGGCAAGGTGTCCGCTCATTCGTCGTTCAAATTACCTTTGATCCAAATAGAGTGGGTCCGGGAAGTCCGGCGTACGAGGCATATGGTACGCTGAGCAGCGGGATGATCGTGACCACAAACATCCCCGAGCCCGGCCACCTCATCATCTCAGCTACCTCGCCGACAGACCTGGCGGGTTCCGGAACTCTGATCTATCTAAGATTTGCTGGCGGCGGTCCTCCAGGATTAGGAGCTGGCCTTTTCTTTCAGGATTATGTCGATCCAGAGATGAACTTTCACCCCGGTTTTCGATTTAATGACGGTACTCCAGCGGCCATTACCACCAACGGCGGCCTCCAATTCTTTAGGCCGATCCAGGCTACGCAAACCCCGACGCCTACTCCGTCAGCTACCCCGTCCCCGACAGTGACTCCATGCGATCTGACTTTCGATCTGGTATCGGCACCGGTATTGCCCGGAAATTGGTCTTCATCCTATGTTCCCTGGCAGAATATCGGGAATTATTATTGGAGCCAATGGGTGAACTCGACAACCGATCCCGACACCCCTCCCAACGCTGCCTTCGCACCCGATCCGTGGGGGCGTGAAACAATGTACTTGAGATCGCCGAACTATTTTGTACCTCCGTCCGAAGGCGGTGTGTTTAGCTTTAGAAATTTTTACGACACCGAACCTTCGTTTGACGGCATGGTGCTTGATATCAGCATCGATGGGGGAAGCTCACAGGATATTGTGACAGCAGGCGGGCAGTTTTTGAGCGGCGGGTATAACAGCACGATCGGCACCGGATATCAAAGCAGCTTAGAGGGAAGAAATGCGTGGTCGGGCAACTCGGGCGGTTACATAACCACGACCGTGCAGTTGCCGCAACATGCAATAGGAAGCTGGATCAGCCTTACCTGGACCATGGCGAGCGACAACAGCGTTCCCGGCAACGGTGTCAAGATTGACACTATTACCGGACTGCAGTGTTTCGGGGAAACGACGCCGACGCCGACTGAGACACCGAGCCCTACACCCACAGGAACCCCGGGGCATTCCAGCATAACCGTTGGCACCAATCCAGCGGGACTTTCGTTTACTGTCGACTCTGTTACGTATACTTCGACGGTGAACTTCATCTGGCTCCACGGCACCACTCACACCCTCTCGACTACATCGCCGCAAAGTTCCGGAGCGGACACGCGCTATCTATGGAATAACTGGAGCACTGGCGGCGCGATGAGCCATACGACAAACACGCCCATGGTTTCGGATTCCATAAGGGCGAATTTTACTACGCAGTATTTGTTAACGATGTTTGATGCCCCGCTCTTCGCTAAGCCCTCGACGGGTTTCTACGATGCGGGGCAGTCTGTTCAGATCACAGCGACACCTCCCGCAGGTTGTATTTTTCACCACTGGACAGGTATTGGGAATGGGTCTTACAGCGGGAGTGCTAATCCTGCAACGGTGGTGATGAATGGCCCTATTACTGAACAAGCATTCTGGTCGTGCCCTCCCTCTCCAACAGCGACACCTACGCCTGCTCGAACGATGGCATTCGACTATGACGGCGACGGACGCTCCGACATCTCGGTCTTTCGGCCAACAGAGGGCAACTGGTATTTGCAGCAGTCGACTGATGGTTTCTATGGAGTGAACTTTGGACTGTCTGCCGACAAGATCGTGCCGGCGGATTATGATGGAGACGGTAAGACTGATGTCGCGGTCTATCGCCCGTCCGAAGGAAACTGGTATAGCCTGAACAGCTCGAACGGAACCTTTACTGCCATGAACTTTGGTATAGCCGAGGACCGTCCCGCACCGGCGGACTACGATGGTGACGGCCGGGCCGACCTCGCGGTGTTCCGTCCGTCCGACAGAAGGTGGTACATAACAAACAGCTCGAACGGTACGTTCACATTTCGCTATTTTGATATTAGCTTGCCCAGCGACATACCAACGATCGGTGACTTTGACGGAGATGGAAGATCTGACATCGCCATGGTTAATAACTCAAGCACCTGGTATCGCTTTAACAGCTCAACCGGCCAATACTATTTAGAGTTATTTGGCCAATCGGGCGATAAGGTCGCCCCGGCGGATTACGACGGCGATGGTAAAACAGACCTCGCGGTTTATCGACCATCGAGCGGGAACTGGCATATTAAAAACAGCTCCGACGGTTCCTTTACTGCATTCAACTTTGGACTCGCGGACGATATACCCGCACCCGGCGACTTCGATGGCGACGGCAAAGCCGACATCGCCGTATTCCGGCCATCGGACGGAATATGGTACATCGCCAATAGTTCGAACGGCTCGTACTCATATTACCAGTTCGGCCTCAGCGGTGACCGGCCGACGCAGAGTGCGTTTGGGAACTAAGGAGGGTTTGGCGAGATCATCCGGGCGGCGTCCCGGGCTGCGAACGCCGCTCGGGTTGGACTAGCGGGCTATCTACCGCCATCGAGTTTTGACAGCAGTTCGATGATCTCGCGGATTCGGTCGAAATTGAGGATCAGGATAATAGGCAGGATTATCAGGGGTAATACGCCGAGCACCAGGCCTGCCTTTGCCCACATACGATGTTCTTTCAAGATCGGTTCGGGCTTCGTTCTCAATGCGAGCCACGAAAACACGATGGCCAGTATCGCTTTTTCAAGACCGAGCAAGTTGACGAAGCACGAGATGCCGAGTATCAGCGACGCCGTCGCGAACGCATATTTTTGTCCGAGGATCAATGATCCTCTTGTATCAATTTCATTCATAGTTTCACCTTATCTAACGTAAGTTCAGCATTTATCCGAAATGGATTTTCCTTAACAATGAGAAAGACCGCGGCCACCAATAACAGCGGCACGAGTTTGAAGGCCAACCCCGGGTCGCGTTCGGGCAGCATTTCCACGAACCTGTAAATCACCAGCAGCATGCCGAGCATGGCAAACGGCTGCCAGCCGAACCGTGAAGCTTTTTGCTCCCCGATCTGCATTTTCACAGCCTGCCAAACGTCGGCGTCCTCGCTGCTGCGGTTTTGCATTTTCAACAATGCATCAGTGCCTGTTAGAGCATCGGCTTCGTGCCGGCAGTTCGCACATCTGGCTAAATGCAGGTCGATCTGTTCGCCTGAAAGCTCTGCCGTTTCAGAGTCCAGCCTGGCCATTAGTGCCATTAATACTTCATCGCAATTCAGGTTGGTCATATTGGTCATAACTCTATTTATCGCCCCCTCGCTTCGCGCCGCCTGTTAATTTTGCCTGCAGGGCCTTGCGGGCGTAGAATAGACGGCTCATTACTGTCCCTTTTGGGACCTGCAGATAGTCGGCCAATTCGTCATAGGACAGGCCGTCCAGATATTTCATGGTGATGATCTCGCGGTCTTCACGAGACATCGAATGCAAGGCCCATTTAAGAGCAAGGCGCTCGTCGGCCGCCAGTCCTTGCCGATGCTCGAGGATCTCGATATCGTCGGTGCTTTCCATCTCACGCCGGCGGCCGGCGATCTTGTAACAGCGATTGCGAAGCAAGACATAGAACCACGGATAGAACGGCCTGGTTTCGTCAAACGTTTTTATCGACCGAAAGGCGTCGATAAATGCCTCCTGTACAGCATCAAGTGCATCCTCGCGATCCAGCAATATTGCCGCTGCGTGAGCCGCTGCATGACGTTGATAACGCTCGACGAGCGGACG
>JBBQGO010000234.1:0-4727 GCA_038323125.1 Pyrinomonadales bacterium | reverse complement strand
TTATGGAAGCGGTCGAGAACGCCGCTACGCTACGCCGCGTCGACGCACTGGTTTACCTGCATCAGCTCTTGAAGCTGTGGGTCGCACCACACGTTCTTTTTACTTCAATAATGCTGGTATTGATGGTCGTCCATATCGCCCAGGTGGTCTACTTCAACGTTCGCTGATCTGACCGGGATCCGCACAACATTTAGATGGCTCAAAAAACTGGAAACTTCTCGATCTCGTATGCGGATTCGGATCTACAGCCGAAGACGGTCAGCAAAGATGGCATTTTTATCGGCCGTCTGGACACTTGCGAGATAGTGCTGGACCATAAAACGGTTTCAAGGATCCACGCGGGCATCAATTTTACCGATTCGAGGTACCTCCTCGTAAACCTTTCATCCTCTAGTGTTCTAACACTCAATGGCCGTCGGCTCGGGCCGCAAAAGAACGATGCATTAGCCGATGGCGACACTATCCAGATCGGGCCGTTTACGATCCTCGTCGGCAAAAAGAAGAATCTTATAAGCCTGACCGTCCAGGGCCGGATCGCGGATCAGATACAGATCAAACCGGCCGACACTCCGGCACCCGCCAAGCCCCCCGCCGGGGCGGCAGACGTCCTTAAGGTATTTTGGGAAAAACGTACCCGAGAAAAAGAAGACTGGGGCACACGCCTAAGGCCGACCGAAAAACCCAAGCCTGGCAAGGCGATGTTCAATTGGAAACCGACTCGCGACCTTAGAAGGACGTGGCGGTTCGGGTTGTTTGTTTGGGCGTTCCTGATCGTAGGTTCTGCCGGTGCATATGCGTATTTCAATTATCCCGGCGTCTATGCTCCCAAGGCCCTCGCAAACCCGCATGTGGTGACGCTCGAGGAAAGCAAGATCGCCACTGTGGCCAATGGCAATTCATGCACAACCTGTCACACACCGAACGAGCCGTTGGAGAATTCCTGTATTCGATGCCATCAAGCCCAGGAGTTTCATTCCTCAAATACAAAAGCCCATGAGGAGGCCGGTATAACCTGTACCGTGTGTCATCGTGAACATCAGGGTGCGGACTTTAATATGGTCGATTCGGCAATACAGTCCTGCGCCGATTGCCATAATGACAGCAACTCGAAAACATATAACGGCAAGGCCGTGCGTACCGCGCATGAAGGCTCATACGGCTATCCGATAGAAAACGGAGAATGGAAATGGAAGGGCGTTTATCGCGAGGTGGCCGATGCCATTCCTGAGATCAACAGCACTGCGACCGGCGACAAGGATGAGCAGGAGCGGCTAAGCCGTCATTTCCATACCATTCACGTCTATCGACTGACCGCCCCCGCGAGTGTGGCCGGGGATTCTCGGGGACTGGTCTCGTGCTCAAGTTGTCATAAGAGCTTTGAGCCGATCGATCGAACCACCCCTCGCGAAACCTGCGCCGCTTGCCATACGACCGCGGCCGGTGAGGTCGGACGAGATGCGCGGTTCGGCAGTGTTCCGGCAAACTGCATTTCGTGTCATGTACAGCACCCCTATAGCACCGGCCGCTGGAATGAATTCCTGACCGAAGATGCTCAAAAGCGTAGAACCCTCGCGATTACCGGGAAAATAGAAAAACTGAGCGGTAAATGAAACCACTTCAAATCATAATTTGTATCGGACTCGCAGGCCTGCTTATCTGGCTGAACCAGAGTTTTGTTCCGGAAGAAGCTGTTTCCTTTGGCGGGCTGTCCTGGATCGGCTGGTCGAGCATCCTCGCGGTGGGCTTTCTGGTCGGCTTCCTCGTTATCGTCAACGATTCGGCCCGGGCCTTTGGGTTTTTCCGGGCACGCGACGAAATGGCCACCCCGCCCGCCAATATCAGGACACTCGGCCGCACCGAACTCAAAGAACTCGGTTTAGACAAATACCGCGGCCCAAGCTATCCGCATCCGATCATATTTCCTGAGCGGTGCATCGGCTGTCAGGCATGCGTCGACGCATGCCCGCACGACGTTCTGGCGATCGTCGACGGCACCGCGGCGGCTGTCGCACCCGACCTGTGTATGGAGGATACTGCATGCCAGGCGGAGTGCCCGGTTAATCCCAAAGCGTGCATCATCATAAACACGACCAAGGACGTTCGCTCGCTGCCGACGCCGACCCGCGATGGAGCGACATTTCAGACAAACGTCCCCGGCTGCTTTATTATCGGCGAGGTTTCGGGCGTACCCCTGATCAAAAACGCCGTTAAGGAAGGGGCGGAGGTCATCGCAAACATCACTTCCGAACTAAAGTCAGCACCGGCCGAGGCGAAAGCTCAATATGACGTTGCGATCATCGGGGTCGGCCCTGGTGGGGCATCTGCCGCGGCAGCGGCGCAGGAGGCCGGCCTGCGATATGTCGCAATTGAACAGGACAAGACGCTTTCGACCATCGACCTCTATCCGAAGGGCAAGTACATTTTCTTCAAACCCGATACCAAAGACTGGTTCGGCGGCATCCCCGTCGCGGGCCTTGGCCTCGCCAAGGCTAAATACGGCTCCGATGCGGTAAGCGACGATCAAGCGATCATTGACGCCCTCGGACCGGACCTCAGTCGTCTCGTCAGCGAACAAACACCGCTATTACACCAGCAGTTGCTCGCCAAGATCCCCCGCGGGCTGCAGGGCGAGCTATCTCCTTTGCTGACTGAAAAGATCGAAAAGGAACTTAAGGTACGATTCGCCCGCTTTCTCCGTTCGAAAGGATCTGGCGATTGGCCGAGCCTGTTTCAGGCCCATATCGCCGCGCAGCCGCAGCCTGTACTTGCAGAATTCAGGTCCGATATTGCTGCCCAGCTCGAAGTAAAGATACCGGGCGATCAACGCGAAAACATCCTCGGCGTCTGGCTCAACAGCCTCGCCGATCGCGGCGTCACTGTAAATGAGAACGAGAGCTGCAAGACGGTCAACCGTGCCGAGGACAGTGATTATTTCATCGTCAACACGGAACGCGGAGCCGACAAGACACCGCAGGCCTACACGGCCCGACGCGTCATCATTGCCATCGGGCTGCGCGGGGCACCGAACAAACTTAGGCTGCCCAACGAAGACCTCAAGATAAAGATCGACGGCCGCGAGGAACCCAAAGTGATCTATGGTTTATCGAATCCGCAGGACTTTTGGGGCCTTAGGCTCGTTGTCGTCGGCGGCGGTAATGTAGCGGTCGAGGCCGCGGTCGACCTTGTGGCTACGCGCGACGGCGCAGCGATAACGCCGCGATCACCGGAAACGATGAATAAGGTTACGCTCTTGGTCCGCGATTATCTGGCCCCGACTGTGAAGTTTGGCAACAAGTTTCAGCTTTATCAATGTGCTGATGACGGCATCATCGATCTGCAATTCGGTGTGGGGATCAAGGAAATGCGGGAAAACGAATTGGTGATCGAGGACGTAAAGACCAAGAAGGAGACCGGGACCATACCAAATGATTTTGTTTTTGCCCTCATTGGCGGCGAGCGGCCAAATAGGTTTTTAGAGTCGATCGGTATTACCATTAAGTAATGAACAAAGATAATGTCATCTATGGTGTGGTTGGGCTGATCGTCGGCCTTGTTGTCGGGTTTGTGTTTGCAAACAGCGTTAACCGGACTCCGGATAAAGCGCCTACCGCCACCGCCGCGACAACCGCGACCGGCAGCAATCCCGCGCTTCCGCCGGACCACCCTCCTCTCGGGACGAGCGCTAATATGGCCCAGGGTGCGCCAATGCCGGATATAACCGAAGCGATCGACAAGGCAACGGCGGAACCGAAAAATTATGAGGCCCAGATGACGGCCGGCGATCTGTATTACCAGATCGGCCGGTTTGAGGATTCAGTAAAGTTTTATGAGGCCGCAAATAAGTTGAAGCCGGGCGAGGCCGAACCCATGATCAAACTCGGCAATGCCCTCTTCGATGCCGAGAAATACGAAGAGGCGGAAAAACCATACTCCCTCGCCCTTCAAAAAGAACCCAAGAATGTAAATGTCAGGACCGACCTGGGCTTAACGTTCTTCCTGCGCGAGCCGCGTGATATCGACCGGGCTGTCAAGGAGTACCAAGCCTCGCTTGCCATCGACCCGAATCATGAGGTCACTCTTCAAAATCTGGCTATCGCCTATTCTGAGACAAACGACGTACCGAATCTTGCTGCGACGGTGGACCGGCTCAAGAAAATAAATCCAAATAACCCTGTGGTGTTAAAAGCGGCGGAGATGCCCTGACTCAAAGCGGCGGCCTAGCTGTCTGCCTTGGGCGGCAGCTTATGGAAGAACTTTGCGTATTCGTAGGCGATCGGTTCCTGCGGCCGGGTGAACTTGTAGGCCTTTTCGCTATGCGACACGTCGCTGATCTCGGTCGGTGACATATTGCCGTAGGTGTCCAGGACCCAATCGAGCACCTCGGTCTCGTCCCGGCTGAGAGATGAGTGATCGACGGCCGATTCGCTGGGCTTGATCATTTGAGCATTGACGCCGCGGCCGGGAACGTCAACCCGGCGGATCCTACTCGCCTCGGTAAGAGTGTCGATAACCGTTTCGACAGTGTCGGGCACCGGCCCGTAAGGCAGGTTTACGTAGGTCGCCCCAGAAATGCCTCTGCCGTGAAGGTAATAGGCGGTCATGTCGCCGTAGAATAACAGCTTGTTTAGATTGGTCTTGTAAATGTCGCGGCCCTTGGCGGCGATGTACTCGATCATCGCTCCCAGCTTATCGGGCGAAAAAGCTCTTGCACCGGTAAAAATGCTCTC
>JBBQGO010000233.1:0-4773 GCA_038323125.1 Pyrinomonadales bacterium | reverse complement strand
TACTCCCGTCAACCGGCCCCAGTCGAGGGGCCGCACAGCGATCATGCAGGCACGCCTGGCGCTGTTCGTCATGATCAACGTCGCACAGCTCTGGATCCTCTCGGCTGCTGTCGAAGCAGCTCTCGCACATGATTTTGGACAGTTGATGCCGTTGGTCATCGCGTCAGGCGTCTGTTGGCTGATCGCCCTCTCGATCTTTCTGTGGTGGAAACCGTCCCGCCGCGGTAATGACTCATCCCGAAAATGAAACGCAGGATAATCAGTTTTGATACGGACGCCGACGGCGATTGGCGGGCGGCATTAGAGTGCCTCCATTACCAGCATGTTAGGCACGATCCCCCAATGATCAGCCGGGAATGGGTAACGACCGAAGAAGGCCGGGCCGGCAAGATCGGCCACGAACTCGAATGTCGAAAATGCGACGAGCAGGCCGACGCCGATTTTCAGTAATTCTTATATGAGCGAAGCAACCAGAAAGGGAGCCGGCAAGGCCCTGTTCCTATCGACCACGGCGTTCGGCGTGTCATTTGCTGTTTGGGGACTGATCGCGGCCCTAGCCCCGACCTTTACACAGATCTATAACCTTACGGCCACGCAAAAGAGCCTGATGATCGCTGTTCCTGTACTGCTCGGTTCGATAGGTCGTATCGGAGCGGGAATGCTCGCCGACAGGTTTGGCGGGCGCAATGTTTTCTCAGCGCTGCTAGTATTCTCGGCCATACCCGCGATCGCTATCGGATTCTCAACCAGTTTCACACAGCTTATTATCTTTGGCCTTTTTCTAGGGATCGCGGGTACGACCTTTCCCGTCGGAGTCGGATTTACGTCCCGTTTCTTTCCGCCTGCGAAGCAGGGTTCGGCACTGGGTGTCTACGGTATGGGCAATATCGGCCAGTCGATCGCCGTCTTTTTTGCTCCCGTCCTTGCGCTGCAGCTTGGCGATTGGCGAACTGTGTTTTTCATCTTTGCAGCCGTGATATTTCTATGGGGCATCGTCTTTTATATGATGGCCGATAGCGATACGCCGACGGCGCGGCCGCGCTCGATCGCGGAGATGCTCGCGCCGCTTAAGCGGTCGCGAACAGCCTGGGTCCTGTCACTTTTCTATTTTCTGACCTTTGGCGGGTTCGTCGCGCTCGCCTTGTATATGCCGACCTTTTTGCGTGAGATCTATCAACTTTCCGCGACCGACGCTGGTGCTCGGACAGCAGGCTTTGTGGTGCTCGCAACGCTTATGCGGCCGGTCGGCGGTTTGCTTGCCGACAAGTTGGGCGGAGCCAGGGTATTGGTTGTTGTGTTCATAGGCATCGCAGTGCTCGCGCTGTTTCTTAGCTTTGACCATATTGCGCTATTTAGCATTGGGGCCTTGGGTACTGCCGCGGCGTTGGGGCTTGGCAACGGGGCGGTCTTCAAGCTCGTACCGCAATATTTTCCTAATGAGACCGGCACGGTCACTGGACTTGTGGGTGCATTTGGAGGGCTCGGAGGTTTTTTTCCACCGCTCCTGCTCGGGCTTGTTAAGGAGGTCACGGGCGATTATATGATCGGGTTTGTTCTCCTTTCGCTTTTCGCTTTAATGTGTCTCGCGGTCAATTACCTTGCGTTTATTCGTGTGCAAAGATCAACCGCCTCAGAAACATGACCATTTCGCTGGCCAGTCTGTGTGAAACACAATGGAAGGATTTATTCTCGCTGGCGGTAAGAGCAGCCGCATGGGAACTGCCAAGGCCGCGATGTTCGTAGGCGGCAAAAGCATGCTTGAGCGTGCAGCGGATGCACTTGTCTCAATTGCCGAGGAGGGTATAACCGTCGTGGGCGAGGCTCGCGTCGGACCGTCCGGTATGCAGATTTTGCCCGATCCGGAGATAACGGTGAATGGCGAACGTGCATCGGGTGCGATCGTCGGCCTTTACGGAGCACTGTCGGCGGCACGCTCCCATTGGATCGCGGTGATCGCGTGCGACATGCCGTTTGTGAGCGGTGAGATGTTTACCAGGTTGGATGAATATCGGCAAACGGGTGTCGATGCGATCGTTCCGATCCAACCTGGCGGACGTCCGCAGCCGCTGGCAGCTCTGTACCGGACGTCTACATGCGCTACGGCCGCGCTATCTGCCATCGAAAGCGGCAACAGGAGTATGCAGTCACTGCTCGGTGCAATAAATACAAAGTTCATACCCTTTAGAGAGTTCGCGGATATGGGACACGCGGGAAGCCTGTTTCTGAATGTGAATACACCGGAGGACCTTCGGCAAGCCGAGGAGCAGGTATGATGTCACAAAGAATCATTACAATGTCCGACGCCGGAAAGCCCGCCGCAAAAGCAAAACCGCGTCCGACACGGCTGCGGGGAATAGCTCTGCCTAACGAGCACGGCGCGTGGGGGATGCTATTTGAACCGATCGTGGCGGCAATGGCCGTGGCGTTCTCGGCCGCGGCTGCGTGGATAGCGATCTTCGCTATCAGTGCCTTTCTGATCCGGCAGCCGTTAAAGGTCATACTGGCAAGTGTGATTGCAGGACGCAGGATGCCGCAGGCTTCGGCGGCTCAGAAGTTCCTCGCCCTATATCTCGCCGCCCTCATTGCCGGAGCCGCCGGAACACTGATGACAATGACCGGGCCTGCAATGTTAATGCCGCTGATCATTGCGGCCCCGCTTGCGGCTGTGTCGATCTTTTATGACGCCAGGGGCCAGAGCAGGCGGCTCGTGCCCGAACTCGCGGGGTCGATCGCCATCACATCGTCCGCCCCGGTCATCGCACTGGCCGGCGGGTGGGCAACCGAAGCGGCTATCGCGTTGTGGGCCATCATGCTCTGCCGCTGGGTGCCGTCGATACTCTATGTTCGAAATCGGCTGCTGCTCGAAAAGAACAAGAGATTCTCGGCTGCGATACCTGTTGCAGCATCGGCCGCGGCTGTTCTGATCACTGCCGCTCTCGCAGTCTATGGCCTGTGCCCTCGGCTGGTGGTGTTGATGATGGTGATCCTGATTGCGCGTGCGGCAGTGGGGCTATCACCCTATAGCAAACGTCGAAAAGCCCAGCAGATCGGTATTTTCGAAGTGCTCTTCGGGGCCGCGACGGTGCTTTCCGTTATACTCGGATATCACCTCGGTCTTTAAAAAGTTTTATGCATAACGTAGATATAGACCTCGTCGAGATGGCGCTCGACGTCATTAAGTATTCGATCAAACGCATTACACATACCGACCCGCATCTCGGTTTTCCTAAAAAAGAAGCTGAATTAAAGGAGTTGGTAGGTGAGACCGTCACCGCCAAGGGCATCGGCGGCGAAAAGGCGTTTGCCCTCTTTCGCGATGTTCTGATCAAGGCCAGCGTCTCGATCGATCATCCACGGCATCTTGCGTTTGTTCCGGCGTCGCCAACGCGGGCGGCCGTTATGTTCGATCTCGTGACTTCGGCATCGAGCATCCACGGTGCCTATTGGATGGAAGGTGCGGGCGGTATCTTTGCCGAGAACCAGGCGATGGAGTGGCTGGTTTCGCTGACAGGATTGCCTGCGGGTGCGTTTGGAGTTTTTACCAGCGGCGGCACCGAGGCCAATCTGTCCGCGATGGTTACGGCCCGCGAATACTGGCGCAGCCGCCATCCTGAAAATGCAAAGCGTCGGGGCATCGTAATAACATCTGACGAGGCACATTCGTCGATCAGAGCGATGGCAAAGGTCATGGATGTGAATGTGACCATGGCACGTACCGAGGGACAATTTACCAGTAAGGAGATCTCGGCAGCTCTAAACGCTCTGGAGCCCGAGGCCCGCGATCGCGTCTTCGCGGTCATAGCGACGGGTGGAACGACCAACGCGGGCGTTGTAGATGACCTGGCAGGTATCGGAGCGGTTTGCAAGGAGCTTGGGCTCTGGTTTCACGTAGACGCGGCGTACGGCGGTGGTGCACTTGCTGCACCCTCTGTGCGTGCGATGTTCAACGGCATCGAAATGGCCGACAGCGTGACGATCGATCCGCATAAATGGCTGTTCTCGCCATACGATTGCGGCGCCGTCATCTACCGAGATATGGGGCTTGCCCATAAGGCCCACGCTCAAGAGGGTTCCTATCTTGACGCGATGCACGCTGCCGAGACGACCGGGTTTAACCCGACTGATTACCAGATCCAGCTTACACGTCGACTTCGGGGCCTGCCGCTTTGGTTTTCGTTAGCGATGCACGGCACCGACCGCTACGTTACTGCAATAGAACGCGGGATAGAACTCGCACAGATCGCCGGACGTCTGATAGCCGAAAGCGATGTTGTTGAATTGGTTCGCGAACCAAGCCTGTCATGCGTCTTGTTTCGCCGGCTCGGATGGCAGCCGCAGGATTACGGAAACTGGACCTACAAGAATCACAAAGCCGGCTACGCCCTCGTCGCACCGACCAAATGGCGCAACGGCGAGACTTACGAAACGGTGGCGCGGTTTTGTTTTATAAATCCGGATACGACCGAAGAGGACATCTCGGGCATTCTGGAAACAATGGCGTGATCATGAAATGAGAGATGAGAAATGAGAGATGAGAAATGAAGAATCACGGGCATTACTCATTTGAGGGATGCCCGTGATTCGTCTTATCTCGACTTTGCGTCCTCTACGATCTCTGCGTTTAAGATCTTCTTCCATTGATGATATTCACGCAGTGAACGCCGAGGAAATCCGCAATCCGCAATTGAAATCAAATATTCAAAATATCAACCAACTCCTGGACCGCCGCTGCGCTCTTGTGGAGGGCGGTGCGTTCGTCGTTGGTTAGACTGA
>JBBQGO010000232.1:0-4776 GCA_038323125.1 Pyrinomonadales bacterium | reverse complement strand
ATATTCGAGCATCGCCGTTTCACGAAAATCAGACACGGGAAAGATCGAGGCAAAGACCGACTGCAAGCCAACATAATCCCGCTCTTCGGGAATAAGGTCCATCTGCAAGAAACGGTTATAAGACTCGCGCTGGACCTCGATCAGGTTTGGGATCTGTGCGGAAGTATAGATCTTTGAAAAATCGACACGCTCCGGGGACTGACTT
Organism: Pyrinomonadales bacterium; assembly: GCA_038323125.1. GTDB lineage: Bacteria > Acidobacteriota > Blastocatellia > Pyrinomonadales > Pyrinomonadaceae > OLB17. The sequence goes on along the minus strand of JBBQGO010000232.1, from coordinate 4,571 downwards.
GTGCGAACCCCCAAGCCGTTTGAACTGTTCTGAAGAGGATTGTTGATCATATTATTAATAGCGGGCTATAAAAAAACTTGTTGATTTTTGCAAAGGTTGCTGATACGATTCACGTGCAGCAAACTCCCCGCAAGATTTAACTATAAAGACAGCAAACGCGGTCAAGGCAAAACTTACCCAGACCGCTTTTCAGCAGCTATTGCTGTATAGATTTTCCGAGCGTGCCAAAAACGAGACACTCACTCTCCACTTGGTTGCGACAATTATCGCTCAAAAAATCTCGGAAACTGTTAAAACTAAACATCTTTCCGATCCGACCACCCGGCTCGCAGAACCCCGGCGACAAAAAGGGCTGGGAACCAGTTAGTTTAACAACAATTCCCGAATTTGCCAAGCGAGGCAGCGGCGGAATACGCCGCCGCCTCGTTTGAACTGTTTATTTGATCTCAACCGACGCACCGGCATCAGTCAATTTCGTTTTGAGTTCGTCGGCTTCTGCTTTCGAAACACCTTCTTTCAGGGCCTTCGGAGCACCGTCGACGAGGTCCTTGGCTTCTTTCAGGCCAAGACCGGCAACCACTTCGCGAACAACCTTGATCACTGCGATCTTGTTGCCGCCCGCAGCAGTAAGGATCACGTCAAACGAATCCTTCTCTTCCGCTGCCGGAGCTTCGCCGCCGCCGCCGCCGCCCGCCATCATCATAGGTGCCGCAGCCGCAGCCGCAGAAACGCCGAATACTTCTTCGAGTTCCTTCACCAATTCAGACGCTTCGAGAAGCGACATTCCTTTCAAATACTCAACTACATCATCTTTAGTAACTGCCATAACTTTATATATCCTCCAAATAGGGTTCTTGTTTTATCTAATAATCGTGAATATGCCTCGAGTGTTCCCGAGCCAACTTACGGTTTTGTGTCAGCCGCTAGAACCCATGGGACGAAAGAGAAATGGGTTGCATCACCTTCCCTCTGTCATCCGAGTCGCAAAGGCAACCTGACAAATTGCCCCAGCTCGTTTTCCTTGAGTACGGCTTTTTGGGTTTCCGATGACGGCCTCATTTGACGAGACCGCAAGTAAAACCCAAATCCTTCTACGATTCGCCGAGGCCGTTCGCTCAGGCCAAACAACGAATCACGATTCTTATTTCTCTTCTTCCCCGTCAACCGGAGCGTCGGCCCCCTCCGCCTCGCCCGCATCTTCCGCCGCAGCTTCCGCACCGGCCTCGGTTTCGTTCGAGGTGCCTTCGACAGATTGCTCAACTGCAGCGTCCTCCGGAGCGCTGTCTGCAGACTCTGTCGCCGCTTCGGTTTCTGCTGGAGCATCCGACGGTGCGGCTTCTACATCAGCCGTTTCAACCGGAGCATCAGATTCCGCGGGTGCGACATCAGCCGGTGCCTCTACTGCCCGTTCAGCGGCCGGGACCGCTTCCTCGGCAGCCGGAACGGGAACTGATTCCTCAGCCTTAGCCTCAACAATCGGTGCCTCGCCTTCCTTTGCATCGCCGATCTGTTTGATAACGACAGCAAGATTACGGGGCACTGCATTGATAACCGTTACCAACCGCTGGGCTCCGCTGTTTAGAACGTAGAGCAGCTTAGATATCAGTTCTTCCTTCGAAGGTAGATTGGCGATTGTATCCAATTGCTTGAGATCGATCAGCTTTCCATCAACGACTCCCGTCTTGAACGTGTAGACTGCGGCGTTGTCCTTCATGAACTTCGAAACCGCTTTCGAGAGCACAACCGGATCGTTCTCGGTCCAGGCGATCGCGGTCACACCCTTGAAATGCTCTGAGGCATCTTCAAATTGCGTACCTTTCACGGCGATGCGGGCCAATGTGTTTTTTACGACCTCATAGCTCGCACCGGCCTCACGAAGGCTGTTGCGAAATTCCTGGTCCTTGGTAACCGTCAAGTTCGTAAAGCTCACGACCATCGCGGACTTGGATCTCTGCAGCGATTCGGTGAGGGCATTCAGGTCCTTCTGTTTTACTTCTCTGGTTTTCATTTCTCTATTCGCTCCTCACTTAGACGTACGCGAGTTCGTCGAGCAGTACGCCCGGGCTCATGGTCGCGGCTAAATTGATCTTTTTCAGATAACGGCCTTTCGCAGTGGTGGGTTTGGCTTTTATGACCGCGGTGATCAGAACTCGTGTGTTTTCGGCTAATTTAGCGTCGTCGAACGACACTTTGCCGACAGGTGAGTGGATCACACCGGTTTTATCAACGCGATACTCTACCTTACCCGCCTTGGTTTCTTCGATGGCCGTCTTGACGTCCATCGTTACCGTTCCTGTTTTCGGATTTGGCATTAGCCCTCGAGGACCGAGGAGCTTACCGAGTTGGCCGACCTTGCCCATCATGTCGGGCGTTGCGATCAGAGCATCGAAATCCAGCCAGCCTCCCTTGATCTTTTCAACAAGATCATCGCCGCCGGCCTCGTCCGCACCAGCTTCTTCGGCTTCGCGGATCTTATCGCCCTGAGCCACAACCACGACCTTTTTAGCTGCACCGCCCAGCCCATGAGGGAGGACGATGGTTCCGCGTACGAGTTGATCCGCCTTGCGGGGGTCGACGCCCAGCCACATTGTCAATTCGACGGTCTCGTCAAATTTTGCAAATGCGATCTCTTTCAGTTTTGAAACAGCCTCTTCTAAGGTGTGCTTCTTCTGCGGCTCGACTTTTTCGAGAGCCGCAAGATACTTCTTGCCTCTTTTCATTTTACCTCCAGGTGCTAACGAACTGCGTTAAAACAGTTCTCCCTTAGTTTGTGTTCGAGCTAAATGCTCAACTACCTGCTTAACCCTCGATCGTTAAACCCATTGACTTGGCAGTTCCCGCGATCGTCTTCATCGCGGCTTCGAGGTTCGTCGTATTGAGATCCACCATTTTCTTTTTGGCGATCTCCTCGATCTGTGCCCGCTTGATCGTGCCTATTTTCTCACGATTAGGCTTGCCCGAACCCTTTGCAATTCCGGATGCTTTTCGCAACAGATCGGCAGCCGGCGGCGTCTTGGTTTCGAACGTGAACGAGCGATCAGCATAGACCGTTATGACGACCGGGATCTTCATATCCGGATCGTCGTTCTGCGTCTTGGCGTTGAACGCCTTGCAAAACTCCATGATATTCACGCCGTGCTGGCCAAGTGCCGGGCCGATCGGCGGCGCCGGATTTGCCTTGCCGGCAGGAATCTGTAACTTAATGTAACCTGATATTTTCTTTGCCATCTTCGATTAACGATCCCGGCAAGCCGCCGGGAATGTCCTCATTTATTCTTCTTCTGCAAACGTAACCTTCTCGACCTCTAAGAAGCTCAACTCGTAAGGTGTCGAGCGTCCAAAAATTGTGATCGAGACTTTGAGCGTACTCTTATCCTCGTTGACCTCTTCGACCTTGCCGGTAAAGCTCGCAAAGGGGCCCGATTTGATCCTGACAACTTCGCCTACTTCATAGGTGAACTTGGGTTTTGGCTTCTCGGTCGCGATCTCGATGTTGTGGACGATCTGATCGACCTCTGCCTGTGTAAGCGGTGTCGGCTGCTTGCCGCCGAGAAAGCCCGTAACCTTCGGAGTCGATTTGATCGCGTGAAACACGTTGTCTGGGATCTTGCCCTTATCGTCGCACTCAACCTCGACGAGCACATATCCGGGATAGAACATCCGCTCAGACACGTACTCCTTATTGCCCCGCATTTCGATGACCTTTTCTTTCGGCAGCAGGACCTCGGTGATCTGCTCAGCCAATTCCAGATCGCGGATGCGGGCGCCGAGGCTCTCGACCACCTTGTTCTCATGTCCTGAATATGTGTGGATAAAGTACCACTGCTTCATTTCAAATATCCTTATTTATCAGCCTATCCTTGTCTAAACGCCGGCGATCTTGTTAACGGCCCACGTAAGGCCCTGCAAAACGTAGACCCACCCCTGATCCACCAGGAACAAATAGGTCGCGAAGAAAAATACGTTGATGATCACGATCACCGTCGTGTTCTTAACATCGTCCGACGAGGGAAATGACGTTTTATCCAGTTCGCCGCGAGTCTTTGTGATAAACTCGCCGATACCTTCTTTATGTTTCCCTTCGATCGGGGTTATTGCTTCTGACACCGTATTTATCTCCTAAATAACTAAACTGGCAGGGGTACCAGGACTCGAACCCGGACCTAAGGTTTTGGAGACCTCCATGCTAACCATTGACACCATACCCCTATGATGAGTCAAGAGTAGCGGGCCGGAAGCCGATGGTTAACAACGACGCCCGGCCCTTGACTCCAGACTATTTGTTTTCCTTGTGCAGTCGATGGCACCGGCAGCGGCGACAAAACTTTTTAAGCTCAAGCCTGTTGGGCGTGTTCTTTTTGTTCTTGGTCGTCACGTAGTTGCGCTCTTTGCACTCGGTGCACTGCAAAATTATATTATCTCTCGGCATTTTATCCTCTTTCGTTTTGAGTCCCGCCTTTAGGCGGCAAAGGGACGGCTACAAGCCGGGACTCTAAGCAACTGACTTATTCCACGATCTCCGAAACGGTACCGGCACCGACGGTGCGGCCGCCTTCGCGGATAGCGAAGCG
>JBBQGO010000231.1:0-4802 GCA_038323125.1 Pyrinomonadales bacterium | reverse complement strand
GAAAGGAGGGGAGCCCCCAGAGATTTCGTACTCCTCACGCCAGAGCTTCGCGGCCTTCATCTCCGCCTTAACGAAAGGCAGCAGATCGGCGAGCGGCATAGTGCGTATGTACTCAGCGTTCATCCACTGTGCCTTTTCATCGGTCCAGCGACGCGGGTCGTTCTCGGTAAAATTGAAAACCGCGTTCGACCGGTGAATGCCGTCGAGCGAAAACTTTTCTATCAGCTCCGCCATCGAATAGATCTCGCGCTCCTCGCCTGCCGACCAGCCCAGCAGGGCGAGAAAATTGCGAAACGCAGCGGCCAAAAAACCAGCGTCACGGTAAGTCGTCATCGCGACCACCTCGCCGTGTTTGCGTTTTGAGAGCTTGCCCTTGTTTGGCGCCATGATCAGCGGCAGGTGAGCAAAAACGGGCGGCGTGACACCCAGAGCTTCGTAAATGAGGACCTGTTTATGAGCATTTGTGATGTGGTCCTGGCCGCGGATGACGTGTGTGATCTGCATCTCGATGTCGTCGCATACGACCGCGAGGTTGTATAGCGGATGGCTGTCCGAACGCAGAAGGACCAGATCTTCGGTGTCGGCATACATACGTTCCTGAATACCATACACAGCGTCCTCAAATGAGGTACGGCCTTCTTCGGCAACCTTTAGCCGCACCGCAAAGGGCTCACCGGCTGCCGAACGGGCGTCCGATTCGCTTTGAGAAAGGTCGCGGTACGGGTTGTCGCGCATATTCTTGACGCCCTGAGCAGCTCGGGCCCGTTCGATAATGCCTTCTTTAACATTTTGATCGGTGGGTGCTGCCTTTGGCGTAAAGTCGCGATATGCCTTGGCTTCATCCAACAACTTCAATGCGGCCGCACGGTGCTTATCGGCGTTATTCGATTGAAAGACTATCTCCTCATCATGCTCAAGTTCGGGCCACGCCATGCCGTCCAGGATCGAGCGGGTCGATTCTTCGGTCGAGCGGGCAAGGTCGGTGTCCTCAATGCGCAGCAGGAACTTTCCACCGGTGTGGCGGGCGTAAAGATAGTTGAATAGAGCGGTCCGGGCTGAACCTATATGAAGGTAACCCGTTGGTGACGGAGCAAATCTGACGCGTACTGACATAAGGGAAGATTTTTACGCAAAGGCGGATAGAACGCAAAGGTTGTGGTTTGTAAGAGCCTGCTGAAGCAGGGACTCAAAACGAAAACGTATAGTGAAGCAGGGATTCAAAACGACCGCGATTCATGGACTCAATACAAAAAAGCTATCAAATTCGCATTTGATAGCTCACCGATCACGATAAAATAAGATGGCGGAGACGACAGGATTCGAACCTGTGGTAGTTTTTAAGACTACAACGATTTAGCAAACCGCCGCTTTCAGCCGCTCAGCCACGTCTCCATCAGCCCCTGGGGACTGTCTTTCAAGTCTAGCCTCAGAGCAAACTTTGTCAAGTGTGACCGCATCCTATGACACAAGAAACGACACCTGCTTGGGCTTGACACTCCAGGCTTTTGAGAACAAAATACGAGAATTACGGTATTGTCCGTTTCGATGGGTTTTAAGATCTATAAAAAGCAACTAATTAAGACTGCACTTTTACTTCTGAGTTCGATCTCGGTGGTGTTTATCGTAGCGCCCAACTCAGACGCGGGCGTCGTTCATCAGAATGCCGGGAATCTGGGCGTTATCAAGGGCGTCGTACGCGATCATGGCGGCAACCCTATAGCCGATGCTTCAGTAGCTATCTTCCGTGCCGGTACATCGAAGCTCCTCAAGCAGGTCACATCCGGCCGCGACGGCAGCTTTTGGGCGAAGATGATCCCGGGAACCTATACGGTGCTGGCGGTCGCACAGGGTTTCAACCCCGTTACGCTTTTTAGTGTCCAGATCAGCCCCTCGGCAGACTTTACGTATGGTTTCAAACTCGAGCGGGCAGGTAGCGGCAACACGCTCCCGGAAAAACGCGTTGACCGCAACAGTTCAAAATGGCGGATCCGCGCGGCTCAGACCCAGCGGTCGATCTATCAGAACCAGCAGGGCGATGCGCCGATCGATGAAGATGTCGCAGCGGTCGAAAATGCTGATGAGCGTGATGAAGGGTCGACAGGAGCCAAGGGCCAGACGGTCGTCCAAACCTATGTCGCTGGTTCAAAAAGCGGCAATTACGCTGGAATTAATTTTGCGACTCAGGTCCCGGTGGGCGAGGACGCTGCCGTAGTTGTCTCCGGTCAAACGGCCGTGGGAGATAGCGCTCCTCTGCGGTTGGCGGCCGACGTGACCATGCGTGCAAACCCGCAGCACCAACTGCGTTTTAACTCGTCGGTCGGCTTGCTCGGCATGGTCGGAGACCCGGACACCGAGAGATCTCTCGGCCAGTTCTCGTTCCAGGCCCTCGATGAGTGGAAGGTGCGTGAAGGTATCATAGTTGTTTTCGGCTTCGACTATTCACGTTTTATGGGTGCCGGCAACGATTCGTCGATAGCACCGCGACTCGGGCTTCAGTTCGACCTCAACTCAAAGACACGTTTTAGGAGTGCCTTTACATCTCAGACCGAGCAGAAAACGTGGGCCAACGCGATCGATCTCGAAGGCCAGACCATTGCTTTTACCGAGCCGGTCTCGGTCGAGGACCTTGTCATCGAGAACGGCAGGCCGCTTATGAATAAGAGCCGAAGGCTCGAATTTGGCATTGAGCGGATCCTTGACGGACGCTCCAGCATTGAGGCAAACGTGTTTTTTGACACGACGCTCGGCAGGGGTGTCGGCCTAAACAGCCTTGCTTTTGAAGAAATGGGCGAGGACGGCATCGGCGACATCGTTGCTAATCAACAGGGTAATGCGCGGGGAATGAGGGTTGTCTATTCGCGACGTTTGGCCGGGCCGTTCTCTGCAATGGCTGGCTATTCGTTCGGCAACGGCCAGAGGCTGTCCGCCGAGGCCCTTTCCGACCCCTCGAACATCTTTGAAACCGGCTTTTTCCAGTCCTTCTTTGGCCAGCTGGTAGCGGATCTGGGGACGGGTACGAGCGTCAAGACGATCTACCGCCTTTCGCCGCAGGCTACTATTTTTGCAATTGATCCGTTTAAGGGCAGCCTAGCCATCTACGACCCGGGCCTTAGTGTTTATGTGACGCAGACGTTGCCGACGCTTGGTTTGCCGATACGTGCGCAAGCGGTAGTCGATGCACGCAATATCTTTGATTTCCAGTCAGGTGTCGCGAACGATGAGGGAACTCTTAGGTTGAATGCCCAGCGCCGCATTCTGCGCGGCGGGATCCAGGTCCGATTTTAGAATTGCCGTTTGGCAAGACCGAACATGCAGAGCAGTGTTTTAATTTCTCTGTCTTCAGTCTGTCGGGCGGCCATTATTTTGTCCAAATTCTCGGATTACGAAGCAAAACCCTGAATACATCGGCGTTATATGCAGTTAACGCAGGGACTGCGTACCTTATATCAAGGCATAAAATCGGCGTCTGCACAGAGGTTTGTCTTTTTTCGCGAGTGGAACGAGTTTTGCGTTAAAATTCTACGGAGAGGTTTGCCTTTGATTTAATGAAGGAAAAGATGCTTACAAGTTGGAGCCTGACATGGCTTCTGGCATCGGTGCTGTTTGTCGCAGCCGGGGCACTTAATCTTTCTCAACGAGCATTCCAGAGCCTTCCGCCCACTGACGGTGTACGCTGGTCACATCGAGCAGATGGAGTTTATGCTGACAAGGTCACATTCGGATACGCTGGTTCGCGAGCGGGCATTTCGGTCGGTGATAAACTCATCGGCATCGGCTTCGACGGCGAAAAAACCGAGGAGATCACATCCGTCGCTGACGTTCAGATGTATCTCGAATCGGCGGGTGTCGACGGCAACCTTACCTACTTTTACCAAAAGCCCTCTTATTCTTTTTCCGACAATTACTACTTTGCCGACCTCAGGCATATCGACTCGGTGCCCCGCTGGACGCCTTCGATCATCTTCCTGACAATAGTAGGCCTGGTCTGGCTGGGTGTTGGCGTGTTTGTCCTTTTCAAACAGGGCAGCCGCTCGCCTTACGTTCTCCATTTTGCGACAGTGTGTTTGGCCGCGTTTATTTTCCACGTCTACCGTTCGATCGGTGTCGGACGCGATTTTGATCTGGCGGTCGATCTGCTTGACAACATCGCGCTCGCGTTCTTTGTGCCGCTGTTCCTCCATTTTTGTATTCGCTATCCCGTAAAGAGCGCAGTTTTTACCAAAGCGCGATGGAAAACTTATGTGCTGTACGTCCCGGCGGCGGTTTTTTCGGCAGTCCTGACGTTTGCCGCGCTGTTTCCGCAACTGTTTCCTGCAACTCGCTTATCCGAGGCGATCGCGGGGCTCAGTGACAACATCAATCTGTTTGGCGGGCTGTATCGTTTTAACTTCTATCATTTCATTGCCGGTGTGGCTATCGGTTCCGGCGTTCTGGTATGGCGGGTTTTCAAGAGCCGGCAGCCGATGGTTCGTCAGCGTCTCAAATGGACGATGTGGGGAACGATCGCCGCGATATTGCCGATCATCCTGATGCAGTTGATCGAACGTGCCGGCATACACGTCCCCAATGACAATTTCAGTACTGCCATCACCACGCTCCCGCTGGCTCTCATACCGTTGAGCTTTGGGCACTCGGTTGTTAGATACAGGCTGATGGATGTTGATGTGGTCGTGCGCCGGGCGCTCGTCTACGCAATGACCACTGTTGCTATTGCGATGATGATCGGCGCCGTCGCATTGGGACTCGTCTTACTGGCGGTGGGCAACAATCTGTCGACCACCGAGATCACCTTGCGGGCCTTG
>JBBQGO010000230.1:0-4818 GCA_038323125.1 Pyrinomonadales bacterium | reverse complement strand
AAATGGTCATCGAGAATTGGAAGTTGAGATAGAGGACGTATCTCTCCCAGCGGGCTCCCAAGTTGCCGCGGTCGTCGATGGCGTTTCCATCGGACAGATCGTTCTCCAGGCAGATCAACGCGGCAGGTTAAAACTCAGGACGGAGGATGGTCAGACTGTACCCGTAACAAACGACGGTTCGGTCGTTCAGGTCCTCGATGGTTCTACTATTCTCGTGGCAGGCGTCTTAGGAGGAGGAGGGCCAAATCCAACACCTACGGCGTCTCCAACATCGTCCCCTACATCCACTCCAACTGCTTCGCCAACGGCATCTCCGACGGCGTCCCCGAGCCCAAGTCCGAGCCCAACCTCAACCCCCAATCCGGGTAACCGCTTCGCAGGACTCTCCGGAGGAACGATCAACGGCGTCCTGCCGTTCGGGTATGCAGAGTATGAGGTGCACAGCAGCAGACTCGAACTTGAGGTCCGATTGCGACAGATAAATCTCCCCGCCGGTACTCAACTCGGCGTGGTCGTTAACAACATAGTCGCGGGCACGATATTTGTCGAAGGAGATCGCGAGGCCCGCCTGCGGCTTCGATCAGACCGTGGTGAAACTGTTCCTCCCGTGATAGTTGGCTCCACGATCGTGATTCAAAACGCCGGGGTTACAATTATGAGTGGAATTTTTGCGGGCTTCACCGGCCCCACACCTTCGCCCACCGGCACCCCGGGGCCCACTCCAAGTCCCAGCCCATCATTGGGACGGTCTTTTGAAGCACAACTCACCGGTGCGGGAATCGAACCACCAGTAACGACCCAAGCAAACGGCGAAATAAAGATTACGCTTAACGAAGCTGAAACACTTGCGACAATCTTTGGAGAATTTCACAACCTAGGTAGCAGTCAGACAGCTGCCCAGATCGAGACCCTGACAAGCAATGCTACGACCGTCTATTCGTTTGCCGTATTGGGTGGAACAAACGGTAATTTCGCCTCGGTTACCATCAGCGTCTCATCGGCCGACGTTCAGCAGTTACGGTCGGGGCTTTGGTCCGTAGTAATAATGTCTAACAGCAATCCTGACGGTGAGATCCGCGGACGTCTGCTACCGAGATCAAGTTCGAGCGATTTCAACGGCGACGGAACGAACGATTTCGCTGTATTCCGGCCTTCAACGGGGGTTTGGTACGCTCAAAATAGCTCAGGGATCACAGCGACCGCCTTCGGTAGCGCGGATGATAAGGTGGTTTCAGCCGATTATGACGGCGATGGCAAAACTGATACCGCTGTTGTCCAAGATGTTAATGGATCAGCTGTTTGGGCTATAAAGCGTAGTTCCGATGGGGGCGTTACCGGACTTCAATTTGGATTCGCATCCGACGTACCTACACGAGGTGATTTCGATGGTGATGGGATCTCCGATGTTGCGATGTATCGTCCGTCTTCCGGTGTTTGGTACATCCAGAACAGTAGCACCGGTAACTTCTCTATCGTTCGATATGGAATCGCCGAGGACATCCCCGTTCCGATGGATATTAATGGAGATGGTAGGGATGAGATCGCGGTCTTCCGACCCTCAACCGGCATATGGTATTGGTACCGGATCAGCGATGGTGCGAATGGGGCGGTGAAATGGGGATTGAGTGGCGACATTCCAGTCCGCGGTGACTTCGACGGCGACGGAAAACATGATGTAACAGTCTATCGCCCTTCGACTGGCGTCTGGTATTCGATAAAGAGTACGGATGGCAGCTTCCTAATCGTCAAATTTGGAGTAGGCGAGGACATACCAGTCGCCGGACAATATGACGGAGATGCTAAGACGGATATCGCGGTTTTCCGGCCTTCGGACGGTTTCTGGTACGTACTTCGGAGCAGTGACGGGACGTTTCAAGCGTTGCCGTTTGGTCTCAGCGGTGACATTCCGGTGACCGCGAGATAGGAGATAGCATTAAGAGATCAATTCATGCTGTGCAGCAATTGAAATCTAACGGAGCATCCAAGCCGTAGCTTTAGTTGTCAAAGAAAATTTCTGAAGCACTTGTTTGGACCTAGACCCCGGAAGCCTAACCCTCCTGGCTTCCGGGGCTTTTTCACGTCGCTATCGACGAGAGTAGTCGTCCTTCAGCTAAGTATAGTGGAAATAAAAGGTACTGTGTAAGTGGGACCTCTTAATGCGGTCCCATCGACGATGATTTATCGAACATACGTGTTTGGCAGCGACTTGTCGCCTGTTGCTCCGAAGGCTACTGCATAGAAGGCCGCGGTTGATCGGAGCAGGTAGAGATGTTCTCTGATGGGCGGAAGATCGCGGCGTCAGGCCTGCCGGGCCGGAGCCCAGAATGACGACTTTCTTGGCTATTTCTTTTCTTTCCATTTCGGGTTCCATAGAATTGAAGGTCCCCCTTGCTTGGCGCATAGGGGGTGTCTCACTGTAAGGGTTCTAGGCAGGATCATTAGAGGGCATGTGCAAAGTTCAAGTCCCTATCAATTTTTCTAGTCTCTCTCTGTAATCCTTGGGGATCTCGTTTCCAAAGTAATTTACGATTCCTTTACTGTCCAGGATCACAACGGTAGGCGTTCCAACAACCTTGTAGCTCTTCGCGACCGAAGTGCTGGTGTCCTTTGCGACCGCGTATTTGATGCCAAACTCTTTAATACCTTCGTTCACGCGGGCGTCACTTTCACCGATATTGATCCCGATCACATTAAGACCGTTTGGCCCGAACTCCTCGAATATTTTGTTGACATGTGGAGCTTCTTCCTTACAGACCGGACACCACGCGGTCCAAAAGACGATCATCGCGGGGTTGCCTTCGAGATCTTTGAGCGAGATCGGCGTTCCGTCGGTTTTTGCCAACTCAAACTCCGGGGCCAACTGTCCAACAGAAGTGCCTCTTGAATCTTGCTGAGTCTGTACCGGTATTGGCTCTGATTTTGTCGACACGCCGCTTTCGACACCACAACCCGACGAACCTATCGACAAGATCGCAACAAATGTAAAAATAATAAAAATGGTCAGTTTATTCATAATAAATCCTCAATCGGCAACCAACTTGGTGCCTATAGAAACAACATTCCTGCTTGAACAAAAAGGTACTGAGCGATAATTAGCATACCGATACCGAAAAGCAGCTTTACCCGGGTCATCCACACGCCCGAACGGGGAAGCATTGAAATTGCTCCACTAAAGGTTCCGAGGACGATCATTAGGGATCCCATCCCAAGTGCGAAAACGAAAAGGACAAGCGTTCCGAATACTACGTCGCCCTGGGTCCCGACATAAGCGAGTGTTGCTCCAAGAGCCGGAGCCGTACATGGCCCAACAACGAGCCCGGACGAAGCCCCAATAAGCAGGGCGGATAGATACCCTTTGCCCTTTTTCTCCGGGTTCCAGCGTGATAAAAATTGCGGAGCCTGAAGCGCAAATACATCAAACATGGAAAGCGAAAGCAGCAAGATCACGTTACCAACTATGATGTAGGTCCAAGGACTTGCAGCCCAAGACCCGAAAAGTGTCCCTGTCAGGCTAGCAAACGCACCAAGTGCCGCATAGACGATCGCCATTCCGATGACGAAAAGAACCGAAAGACGAAATCCGGTTAGGTTAAATTTGCTCGCAATCTCCCCATCTTCGGCTGCCGCGGTGCGTCCGCCAATAAAGCTAAGCTGGATCGGTATGATCGGGTACACGCAGGGCGTGAAACTGATCAGCAGCCCGGCTATAAACGCGGCCGGAAAGGCAAGAAGTGAGTTGCCGGCCAGGTAAGTATCAAGATTTCCAACTAATGATTCCATTTACGTTAATGCTAATAAATTCGTGTCAAAGTTTTACTAAAGTTGGGTGGAATGACACGACAGGCCGCAGGCTATTTGCTCATCGCTTGTCGTGCCATTCCGAATTGCCGACACAGTCCCGTATTCCGGCAATGCTGAGTTCCGAGTTCCGCGTTCGAGCACCAGGCTTAGCTAAGAGCCTTGTTAAACGCGGACACGTAGTCGCTCTTGCTATAGTTCTTGGAAGTTACAAACGTCTGCTTTCCAGATTTGAAAACACCTACAGTGGACGTCATCTTTTTGTTTGCTTCGAAAAACTTCGTCAGTCCTAATGACTTTGCTTTTGCCGCAGCCTGGGCGGTTGTCTCGTCGTTTGTAACGTCAAGCATTACAAAATTGATCTTGCTCCCATATTCTTTCATTAGGTCTTGCATGATAGGATCGACCTTCTGGCAGGCCGAGCACCATTCGGCTTTGATCACGACGACGGTGACGGTTTTGTTTTTGCCTACGGTGTTGCCTCCAAATGCCAGAACACCCACTGCCGAGAATGACAACATTAATGCAAGCGACATAGTGATTGCTGTGATTTTTTTCATTTAATTTTTCTCCTTCTGTTTTTAAGTTCAATTGTTTGTTCCTCGCAAAAATCCGATCCACGTTGCGAGAACGAGAAAACGAACACGTTCGTCCATTCATGGCTAAAATACTTACTGTGCCCCGGATTATTCCCAAAAGACCATGTTCTTTTTTTAGTTGCAGCGGCGCATTGTAAGCGGGAATAAAAATGACCATGTTAGGTATTCGTAACCAGTAGGAGAGTTTAATTGCCGAATATGTTCAGAGGGCCACTGTTTGTCGGAAAGGAAGAAAAATGGGCTGACTTCGAGGCTGAAGCAATGCCACATATGCAGGGCCTTTTTCGCAACGCAATGTGGCTGACGCGAGATCGGGCTCTGGCAGAAGACCTCGTGCAGGAGACGATGTTTGAAGCGATCAAATCGTTTCATCGTTACGAACTCGGCACCAACTGCAAGGCGTGGCTGGCCACGATAATGC
>JBBQGO010000229.1:0-4828 GCA_038323125.1 Pyrinomonadales bacterium | reverse complement strand
ATCGGGCCTGAATTGCGTCAAGGTCATATTGACATTCAACGCCCTTGCCCCTCTCCTCTTCCCCGGGTTCACACGGGTTGCCCTCGGCATCGGTCAGTAGGACGCCTTCCTCGTACAGCGGTGCATAGGGCACGCCGTAACGACGGCGGTCCATAGTGAACGAACCGACGAGAAAACCCTTTGGCCGGTAGTATCCGAGGCTGGTGTTGCCGCCATAGGCACGTGCGGACGAATTGGGAATGACCCCCAACGGTGTACGGTAGTCGCCGTCGCGAAGGAAGTTACCATTTACCTTATAAACAAACCTGTCAAACCCATATTCGACGCCTCCAGCGACGCCGCCCTGGTGATTGTTCGTTGCCCCGAGGGTCGTAAAGTTGCCGCGAAACCCTTCATGCGGATTATCTTCGTCCGAGGACACTGCGTTGACTACACCTCCGATAGCATTTGACCCGTAAAGCAAGGTCGCCGGCCCCTTAATGACCTCAAGCCGTTCGAGATTTAATGTGTCAACTGGTTCGCCATGGTCACCGGATTGCGACGCAAGTGAACCGTTACGGATGCCATCCTGCAATACCAGCACGCGGTCGCCGTCAAACCCGCGTATGACCGGCCGCGACGTGCCCGGCCCGAACGATCGTTTCCCTACACCCGATTCACGTTCCAGGACCTCACCGATCCCTGTGCTCGCTTGTTCACGGATACGAGTTCCGCCAACCGAATTTACAGACTGAAACGACTCGAAAACCGATTCTTCCGTGCCGGTGGCGGTCACTGTCACCTCCTCGCGCAAGGCGGTAAGGCCTAGAGAAAAATCGACCACAGCGGCTTCACCCGCAGCGAGCGTGATCGTCCGAACCTGGTCAGAGAAGCCGTCAATGTGGGTCACCACCGTGTATCGTCCCGGCGGCACGTTCAAAAATTCGTAAACTCCTGATGCGTCAGTCTCAACCGAACGGCGGAGTTGGGTTACTTGAATAGTCACGGCCGAGAGCGGAGAGCCGTTAACCTGACTCGTAACGACTCCTCGAATGGCAGCGGACTGGCCAATGACCGGAGCAGAAAGGAAGAATGTAAAGAGAACGGCAAAAAGGATCTTGTTCATTTCAGTTATCTACGCAATGCAAAGTTTAAGTCTAAACTGCTCAGAACGAGCCTTGCGACAATAATTTAATGAACGGTCGGATAGTAAGAACGAATGGTAGGATTTGGGGGAGATGACAGCGGTGCAGAACAGAAAAAGGGGGCGAGTCGGGACGCTGTCCCTGACTTAGCGACCCAACTTAGCCGGTCTCTACCCTGGCTCGCCCCCACACTAATTCTTGCAACTGAGACACCCACAGTCCGTAATGTCAACGACAATGCCCGGCTGCGGTATGACTGAATACTTGGCACGGCTTCGATCAGCCATACGCACAGGTCACTTTTTTAGTTCGTCATCGATCAGTGCTCTGAGTTCCGCTCCATGCAGGCGTGCGAGCTGCCTGCCGTTGACGAAAAAGGTAGGGGTCTGCCTGACGCCGAGGCTTTGGCCATCGCGCTTATCACGCTCCATCTTCTCGGCGTAACGGTTTTCCCTGATCGCACTGCTGATCTTCTCAACATCGAGGCCGAGGTCGACAGCGTACTTATCAAAGAGGGCTTTGACATCTGGTTTCGGAGCCGACGCAGGTGCCCCGTGCCGCTCACCCCACTCGGGCTGACGCTCGAACAGCATCGTCTGTGCCTCCCAATACTTGCCTTGTTCGCCCGCAGCCTCAGTAAAATTTGCGGCCAGCGTGGAGTTTGGATGCAGAGGCATATATCGCACGACCAGCCTGACTTTGCCTTCGTACTCCTTCATCGTTCTCTTGAGGATCGGATTGAACGAACTGCATGATTCACACTCGGGGTCGAGAAACTCGACTATCGTTACCTTGGCATCCGCCGGCCCCATCGTCGGGCTGTCATCTCTGACGAGAGCTTCGTTGGCAATATTAGACGCCTTGCTTTCGCTCTGAAACGAATCGCGATAGTAGCCTGATCCGAGGACTGCGGCAATGATCACGATCGCGGCAAGCAGTAAAAGTATAATTATTTCCTTTCGCATAGTTATTTCTTGTTTGGTTTATAGATCAGCAGACAAAGGTTGAGGAAGATGAAGCCTGCCAGTCCCATCAGGGGGATCGTTATAAACCCGAGCCACTCGAGCTGAACCGCGTTACACGGGACGCCTTCGGTACAGGGTGTTATGCTCTCGGGTATTACGCCGTAATAGAGCAGATTATGGTAGATCGCGATCGCAAGGCCGATGAGCGCGAATGGCAATGCATAGACCTTCATTCGCGGATCGCGTGTAGCAATGCCGATCGCTATGATCAGCACCAGCGGATACATAGCGATACGCTGATACCAGCATAGGACACAGGGTGGGTAACCCATTACCTCGCTAAAAAATAGGCTGCCGACCATCCCGGTCAGCGCAGTGAACCATGCCGCGTACAGCAGCGTGTCATTGAGCGCAGATTTATGGGGGCTATCGATTTGTCGGATCTCGTTCAAGGTTAGATCTATCTCCGTTCGCGGATTACAGTCGGCCTGCCTTTTCAAGGACCTGTTTGAGGTCGTCCGGGACCGACATTGACTTAAAGAAGTAAACGTTCGAACCGCCCGTGTTACCTTTCGGGTAAATGCCGAACGGTGTTTTAGTAATTGCTCCGGCTATGCGTAATAACTGGCCGATCACCTCGCGCGGATCTCTCATCACAAAACCGACCTTCAGCATCCGCCAATGGATCCGTGTATGCTCGCCCGTCAGCGACTGTCCCAGCACATGTGCCCTTTCAAGCCGCTGAAATGCCGCCTTATGGTCGCCACACGCTATCAAAGCGTCGGCGCGCTCGATCTCACGTTCGATAAAGGTCCTTAACAGTTGGTCCGGCTGAGAATCTTTCATATATTCCAACAGAAAAGGCCCTTGCGAGCCTTTTCTGTCAAGGAATGGATCAAATACTAGACCTCAGGAACCGCTGCTTTTGCCGCATTACAGCATGGACAACTACAGCTCTTTCCTTCGACAACTTCTACAGCCGCTGACGTTTCCATGGCGACAGACGCCTTGGCCTCAGCGTTCTTTTTCATCATCGGACACGGTGCTGCGTCACTTTCCTTGTGGCCCGCCATCGAGTGGCCGGTCATCGCGTGATCGCCTTTCTGATGGTCGCCCTTAACAGCATGCTTGCCATGGCCCGCCATGCAGTGTTCGCATGACTCGCAACAGGATGCACCATGCTTTGCCGACGCATCCATCGACTTCATCGGGCATGAAGCTGCATCCTTAACGGACGCATCCGTTGCGGCAGCATCCTTCGACTTCATGGGACATGAATCGCCCGTGCAGCAACAGCAAGCCGCCGTCGCCGTCGAAGTGCTGGTTGTAGTATACGCAACGGCCGCGATCCCGAGTCCAAAGATCATCATCGCCGCTATCAATAATAATAATTTACTTTTCATCTCAATTTACCTCATCTATCTCAATACAATTCAGAACAGAATATACGTCGATGCCGGGACGCAGAATGCGCTCGGCAAACACAATGAACGAAGCAGCGGCGCGTTTAAATTATAAACACGCAGTTTTGAATAAAGGTTTTTTGGAAGTTTGGAAGCCGTGGATGATACGCGGCGAGTAATGGAGAATGATCCAGGGCCGGTGCCCGGATCTGACGAGGTTCGACTGGCTCCTCAGCCAGCAAAGCCATATTCTGGCTTTGCTCGACCTTGCGCGACTTATCGAAGACCGCGGACAAAAAGCCGCAACAGTACATCGAAGTCTCGCTTATTGGCGTGGTAACGCTCGGAACACCGTCGTCCGATTTTGCTTTGTCACAATGCGCGGACTTTTTGGCCAGCGGACAAAATTCCGGCTCGGCGGCCCTCGCGCCCATGTTCGCACAACAGATGAGGAACAGCACACCACTCAGCCACATAGCCATAAACCCAGCCAGGGCCCTGTGTGTCGTCGATCTGAACCGTTGTGAAAACAATTGCATTCCGCGCGAATTATATCACCAAATGGTCGCCCATCAAAAGGGGTTTGAGAGGACATAATCGCGAATCTCGATTAAGAGCTTTCTGCAAATCAATAACCAAGCAGAAACGGTCGCAGCGCGGCTCTAGAGTTTTAACAATCGTGTACGGATAAGCTTTGATTGGAGGCGGCTTGAGGTTATCTCCTGGCCGTTATTCAGTGTAACGAGATAGGTGCCGCCGGGCATGGGGGAAATGCGGGCTATGTGGTCGAGGTTGGCGATCGCTCCGCGTGAGAGGCGGACGAAACTGCGTTGATCCAGACGGTGTTCGAGGTCCTTTAGCCGGTGGTTGATCGTGTATTTGCGGTTCGCGGCCGTGGTGATCTGCAGCAGCTCGCCATCGGCGACGATGGCCGAGACCTCGCCGACAGGGACAAAATAGATCTCGTCGCGCACTTTAACGGGGATGCGATCGAGCAGGGCAGTGCGTTCGGTCTCGTCTATATGTTCCGCCGCTTTTTTGACCTTGCCGGCCTCGACGGACCGCCAGTTGGTTTGTTCCAGCCGTTCGATAGCCCGAGTTAGCGTTGCCGCGAGGCGCGATCGCTCAACCGGTTTGAGCAGGTAATCCACAGCGTTTACCTCAAATGCCTCGACGGCGTATTCGTCGTGAGCGGTGACAAAGGCAACGAGCGGTATCTGAGTCCGGCGGAGCATCCGCACGGCCTCAAGGCCGCCGACCTCGGGCATTTTGAGATCGAGGATGGCGAGGTCCGGCTTTAGGCGTTTTATCATATCGACGGCGTCGGCGCCGTTCT
>JBBQGO010000228.1:0-4879 GCA_038323125.1 Pyrinomonadales bacterium | reverse complement strand
TTATGAGTTGGTTATATACGTTGGTTTTTGCCGGATTGATGCTTTCATCACAGGATGCAACCGTTGTCGGGACCGTACCGGCCCTCCACTTAGAGCCCGTCGTTCAGGAAGTTGTGATGACCGACGAGACCGAAAAGTTTGAACAAACATACGCTCTGGCCGCAAACGGCACAGTAAATGTTTCAAACATAAACGGTTCGATCACGGTCGAGGCCTGGGACCGAAGCGAAGTGAGACTTGAGTACACAAAGACTGCCGCCACGAGAGAGCGTCTGGCGGATGTCGATGTCCGCATCGACTCGACCTCCGAACGCTTCAGCGTCAATGCCGATTATCGCAACTCCATGTCCAGGGGCGGCAGCGGCGATTGGAATAGCGGCGGCAAGCTGAAAGTCGACTTTAAGATCATAGCCCCACGCGGGGCTGTTATTCGTGAGATCGGCACTGTCAATGGTTCGGTCACCGTATCGGGTTTTGTGAATGTCACAAAGGTCTCGGCCGTTAACGGTTCGATCTCGGCGCAAAATCTGTCGGGGACCGCAGATCTATCCACTGTTAACGGTGAAGTCACAGCCGACTTTGACCGCTTGTCGACGGGGGGCAAGATCTCGCTCGACGCCGTCAACGGCCGAATTAATCTGCTGATTCCCTCAGACGCCAGCGCAACCATCCGCGCCGATTCGTTAAACGGTAATATTACAAATGATTTCGGTTTGCCCGTACGCAAGGGACAATACGTCGGCCGCAATCTGCATGGGCGTTTGGGCAGCGGGGAAGTGCAGATCAGGCTCAACAGTATAAACGGAACGCTTTCGATCGGCCGCAAAAATGACGGCAAGAGTTCGGCCCCGGCGACAAACCTTCTGCCCGCTACAAACAAAGACGACGGAAACTGGGAAAATGATCCCGAGGCATTAACGCGGTCCAGCAGGGTCGACAGGGACGTTATCAAGGCCATGAAGATCGCGGAGAAGGAAACGGCAAAAGCAGCAAAAGCAGTCGCCCGTGAGATGGAGCAAATAAAACCGGAACTGGAACGCATCGCAGTTGAGGCCGCGGTTCGCGTAACCCCCGAAATGTCCGTAAAATTGAAGCAGCAGATGCTTAACGCCGAGAAGCTGCAGAAAGGTTTGATGGCAAGGATCGCGAATGCCGACTTTACAACTTCCGTTCCCAGGGTGGTAAAACGGAGCAATTCGTTTGCGGTAAAAGGCACCCCCACGGTCACTATAACGGCAAAGGGTGCGTCCGTCACAGTGCGTGGATGGGAAAAGAACGAAGTCGAGTATAGCATCACCCAGTTCTCCGCCGTGCGTGATCCGCAGCCCCTGAAGATCACCGATGGCCAAGACGGATCCAGTGTGAAGATAGGTGTCGAGAATCCGGACGCCGATAGCCGGAACGGTATGTTTTTTAGTGACTCCAATCGCGTTCGGATCGAGGTGTTCGTTCCCCGGCGGTCCGATCTTAAGATCGATGCGAACGGCGCGATCCGCCTCGAAGGTGTCACGGGTGATGTCGAACTCACCGGTGCCGATGAGGCCATAGACGTGCGGGACATTGACGGCAAGCTGCGCATAGCCAACGGCGACGGGCGAATCCGAGTTGTTGGTTTTCGAGGCGATATTAGTGCCGTTACAGCCGACGGCATGATCAATCTCGAGGGGGATTTTCAAAAGCTGAACGCACGCTCAGACGACGGAAACATTTTCGTGACCTTACCCGCCAACACTTCCGCCGACCTGGATACCAACTGCCGTGAGGTCACAGGTGAAGGCATTGTTTTGACACCAATAGTCCAAAATACAGACTGCAGTAAGTATAAGATCGGAACCGGCGGGGCTTCATTTGCGATCGCGACCGACGGGGATGTCTATATTCGCGGTACTGGTGTGCTCAGCCAAAGCTTCTAAGGTCCGTACGCCGGAAGGTTAATGCTTTCCGGCATCTTAATGAAACATTTTGACCGGAAATGCGTTTCAGTCAACATTGGAACGACGACCATCACGTTTAATATAGGTTTTTATATGTGCGGAATTAGCAAGTTCATCTCATTTCTCGCCATCATCTGGTTTTCACTAACCGTTTCCGCACAGCCCGCGGCTGTTTCGAATGGCGGGACCGCCGCGACGTCGATCGCCGGCGGGCCATCCGGGGCCGGAGGTAACTCAAAAAATGGAAAGGCCGAGGTTCCGCCCGAGAAACTAACGCCTGTCCTCATTCGCAAGGTCGCGACCGTGCCGGTGATAGATGGCAGAGTGGATGAAGAGGTATGGGGAAGTGCCGCGGTCTTCAGGGATTTTTACCAGACCTACCCGGGCGACAATACTGCACCGTCGAGATCGACGGAAGTCCTGATGATGTACGACGAAAAGCATCTCTATATCGCATTTAAGTGTTGGGATGAAAAGGATAAGGTCAGGGCGACAGTCGCGAAACGCGACAACGTATTCGGTGAGGACAATGTCAGGATCTGGCTAGATACATATAACGATCAGAGACGTGCCTACATACTTGGGTTTAACCCGTTCGGAGTTCAGCAAGACGGTATCTTTACCGAGGGCCGAGGCGCGGATTTTTCAGTCGATATCGTCATGGAGTCGAAAGGCGTCATTGAAGACTGGGGCTGGTCTGTCGAAGTCAAGATACCGTTTAAGTCGCTCAGATATGCGGCCGGTAAGGGCAAGCACTGGGGATTTAACGCTGCGCGAAACATCGATCGCTTTAATGACGAGCTTACACAGTGGCTGCCCGATGACCGGAACGTTTCCGGCTTTTTGATTAAGCACGGCAAGATCACTGGTCTCGACGAGATCAAGTATGAACGTACCCTTGAGATCGTACCGAGCATCACCCTCTCGCAAACCGGCTTGCGAAAAAGGACTATACCAAACCGAGGCTTTGCCGGTTTGGGTCCATATAACCCAATTTTTAATCCGATCGGTATTCAGGATCCCGGAAAGTTCACAAACGACCCGATCAAAAAGGACATAGGCGTCAATCTCAAGTACACGATATCACCCAACGTAACGCTGGACGCCGCCATCAACCCTGATTATGCGGAGATCGAGGCCGACGCTCCGGTCGTCTCGGCCAATCAGCGCTTTCCTATTTTCTTTGCCGAAAAGAGGCCTTTCTTCTTGGAAGGAAAGGATATTTTTGAAACGTCGCTGCAGCCTTTCTATTCGCGGACCATCGTCGATCCGGACGTTGCTGTCAAACTGACCGGAAAGATCGGAAAAAACACGTTCGGGTTTCTGGGAGCGTCGGACAATGCACCTGGAAATTACTCCGAAGACGAACGCGGCGAGCTGTTAGTGTGCCAGGAAGGCCGGGCTTTCGATATCGGCAATAATCTAACGCCGCGCAGATGTTCGTCCATCGAGGACCTGGTGGACAAGAATGCCACTTTCGGAGTTTTCAGGCTTAAACGAGATTTCGGCAAAGAAAATAATATCGGGTTTTTTGCTTCGGCACGCGTTTTCCCGCGGAACCGCAATTTCGTTGGCGGGTTCGATGGTAAATTCAAACTCAACTCAAAGACCGTCATGTCGTTTCAGGCTCTGGAAACCTACTCTAAGAAGTTTTTCTATGATCCTGTTCGCGACCGTGTCGATTACCGTATTGGAAATGGTTTGGGGTATTTTTGGAATCTCGATTATAAAGCCGATACCCACGGATGGTATGCGGAGGTCGTCGGCCGAACTAAGAATTATCGGGCAGATTCGGGCTTTACAAGGCGTGTAGATTCAAATACAGCGTTTTTTATTAACAGGCTCAGCACCAAGTCTAAGCCTACGGCCAAACTAATCCGCACGGACTGGCGGCAGTTTGCCCGATATTTGTTCGACTGGAAGGGACGCACGCAGGGCGGCCTGCTCGGCACAAGTTTGAATTTCGCCCTTCAGGGAACTATGTTCATGAACGTCGAAGCAGGGTATGGCTTTGAAAAGATCTATGAAGAAGAGTTCGGAGCGATACGAGATCCAGAGGCCGGCCAGGAGGGAGCCTTTTTTGGTGAACCGACTCGGACAGCACGACAGCCCTACTTCAGCTTCAATATCAGTAAGAATGTAAATAAGAAATTGTTCGTGTATGGTTTTCTCGGCTCTATCTTTAGCGCGTTTGATTATGACTTTGGTGCAGGGCCCCGGTACCCGCGTGCTAGCAATGCCTTTCAGAACTATCTGAGCAGTCCTGAATACCTAGAATTCATAAGGCTTCTGTATTTGCACCAGGCGAATCCGAATACCAATCCGCATCCCCAGCAACTGTTTGTCCCTCCGCCGAGGCTCGATCCGGGCACGGGACGGCAATTTGATGTGAACGTGGGGTTTGAATACAAACCTATCGACCCTCTCCGCATCGCTCTGGATTATACAAAAAGTCGCCTGACGCGAGATGATACGGGCCTCGAAGCTTTTGATACAAACATTTTTACGTTGCGATCGACCTATCAATTTACTCGCTTTGTGTACATTCGTGCTCGATGGGACTACGACACGCTCCGTGCAAATGCCAGCGGTCAGTTTCTATTTGGATGGAATCCGAATCCTGGCACCGCGTTCTATGTAGGATACAACGACGATTTCAACTATCGCGGCTTTAGTCCGATCACCAATCACGCCGAGCCGGGATTTGCGAGGAACAGCCGGACATTCTTCATAAGGGCCTCATATCTATTTCGCAGAAGTTTCTAGACCCCGCTCTTTCAATTTAAACTATTGTTTAATATCATCGTCGACCGTGACAATATTAAAATAGTTCTTGTAACCAATAAGGTAT
This sequence comes from Pyrinomonadales bacterium, assembly GCA_038323125.1. Lineage (GTDB taxonomy): Bacteria > Acidobacteriota > Blastocatellia > Pyrinomonadales > Pyrinomonadaceae > OLB17. Next base: position 94 of record JBBQGO010000228.1, on the reverse strand, counting down.
TAGTGTATAACCGTAAGCGGATAATGCATTTCGTTCCCATCTGGCTATCCTCAAGGAGAAAAATCGATGAAGTTAAATAAACACACTCGTGTAT
>JBBQGO010000227.1:0-4887 GCA_038323125.1 Pyrinomonadales bacterium | reverse complement strand
CGACTCGGACGCGAAGGCGATCTTCGTATTCGAGGGCACCGACGAATTGCCGCTCGGCACGACGGTGAAAGAAGGTTTTGATCAGGTAGCGGGTTGCGAGCACCTGATCGTAATGACCAAAGACCTGATGGGCGCGTCACCTATCGAAGGGCGCCGGACCCTGACACAGATAACTTTTGATAAAGCTGAGACGTTCGAAACGTACCCGACCCGGCCCGATGACACTTGTGCGATCCTGTACACCTCAGGCACGACCGGCCAACCGAAGGGTGCCGAACTAACGCACCTCAACCTCTGGTCAAATGCTGTGACGACATACAGCATCCACCTGCCGATGCTCGACTTTACCGACCGCGAGCAAAAGACATGTCTCATTACGTTACCGTTATTTCACACGACCGGGCAGACGGTTCAGATGAACACCAATCTCTACGGAGGTAATCGCGTCGTGCTGCTGCCGCGTTTCGAACCAAAGGCCACTCTTGACGCAATGGTCGCCGAGAAGGTCAATTTCTGGGTCGGAGTGCCGACAATGTATTGGGCCTTGCTAAGATATGCCGATGAGACCGGCTATGACACGAGCCGCGTGGCCGAAAATATGAAGGTTTGCTCATCGGGCGGAGCTCCTATGCCGGTCGAGGTGATGAAAGCATTTCAGGAACGGTTTGGCGTGCGGGTCATGGAAGGCTACGGACTGTCCGAGACCTCGCCGCTTGCCGCCTTTAACCATTTTGAGAAGCCATCCAAACCGGGTACGGTCGGCCAGGCTATCTTTGGGGTTGAGATCAGGTGTTTTGACGACAATGGCGACGAGGTGGCCGCTGGCGAACGAGGCGAAGTGGTTATCCGCGGCACGAACGTGATGAAAGGCTATTACAAACGCCCCGAGGCGACCGCCGAGGCGTTTCGCAATGGCTGGTTTCACACCGGCGACATCGGCGTGATGGACGACGAAGGCTATCTCGCGATCGTCGATCGCAAGAAAGATATGATCCTGCGCGGAGGTTACAACGTCTATCCGCGTGAGTTGGAAGAAGTTATAATGGAGCACCCCGCTGTATCATTATGTGCAGTGATCGGTGTTCCGTGCGAACGCCTCGGCGAAGAGGTGAAGGCATTCGTCGTCATAAAACAAGGCGAGCAGCTAACAGCCGAAGAGTTTAAGGCCTGGTGTAAATCCCAGTTTCCGGCCAACAAATATCCCCGCCATATCGAGTTTCGCACCGAGCTGCCGATCGGGGCCACCGGCAAGATATTTAAACGTGCGTTGAAAGAAGAATCACACGCTCCTGCCGGCTAGCGCATCATATATAGTGCTGCGTTCAACTCTAATTTTCTTAAAACTACCCATTAGTACGAACCCGATGTTTCCCGTAAAGTTCGCCATAGTTGTGTTGTTCCTTGCCGCAGCGGTCACGTCATGCTTTAGCTCCAAAACAGGGCGGTATAACATCGCCGACAGCAAATCATACGAAGCGTCGCTCTTTAGGCAAAACTGTGCAATCTGTCACGGGCCCGAAGGTAACGGCAAAACGCTCGACGACGGCACGATGGTGCCAAGCCTCCGCGAGGGAGAGTTCAAATTCAAAACAGATACCGAGATATATAACCACATTGCCGACGGCGGCAACGGCATGACACCGTTCCGCGGGCAGTTGACCGAACGGGAGTTGCGTCTGATGGTTGAACTCGTTCAACGAGACCTGAGAAACGCCCCATCCTCCCGCTAGCGACGGCTCGCGATCCTTACTTTTTCACTTTTCCACTTTTTCACTCTTTCACTTTCCCCCCTCGTTTTGTGGTTAAATAGTAGGATGAAAGTACTCATTACTGGTGCGAGCGGCCTGATCGGAACCGAGCTGCAGAAGTCATTTACCGCGAAGGGTTATGAAACGCTGCTGGCGTCGCGCAAGGAGCCCAAAGACGACAACCACATACAGTGGGACATTGACACCGGTTTTGCAGATCCTGAAAAACTTGAAGGTATCGATGCGGTCGTTCACCTGGCGGGTGAAAGCGTCAGCGGACTGCGTTGGACCGATGACAAGAAAAAAGCGATCCGGGACAGCCGTGTTTTCGGTACGCGGAATGTTGTAAATGCCATATCGAAACTAAAAATCAAGCCGTCCGTATTTGTTGCCGCGTCGGCGATCGGCTTCTATGGTGAACGAGGGGACGAAGAACTGACCGAATCGAGCGCGGCCGGCGACACCTTTCTCGCTGACGTATCAAAGGAATGGGAGTCCGAAGCCCGGCGGGCCGAGGACGCCGGCATCCGCACTGTCCTGCTTCGCACGGGCATAGTCCTTTCAAAGGACGGCGGTGCTCTCGGCACAATGCTTACACCTTTCAAATTTGGTGTCGGCGGAGTCGTCGGCAGCGGAAAACAATGGATGAGCTGGATATCGATGGACGACCACATCGCCGTCATTAATTATGTGATCGAAAACGAGAATGTCCGCGGTGCCGTCAACTCCGTTGCTCCAAATCCCGTCACAAACGAAGAGTTTACAAAGACGCTCGGCGAAGTGCTCTACCGCCCGACGTTCCTGCCGCTGCCCGAGTTTGCTGTCAGCATGATACTCGGCGAAATGGGCGATGCCCTGCTGCTTGCCAGCACAAAGGTCCTGCCAAGACGGCTCGGGGAAGCCGGCTTTGAGTTCAAATACCTCAACCTAAAAGAAGCCGTAGAACACGCCGTAAAATAGATACCAATAACAACGTAATCGCTGTCTACAGTCGGTTTAGCATCGCCTGCTTTGCTTAAAGGGCGAGGTTCTTGTGCGAGATTGTTCATGTTTCGTATGGATCCGCCGGCCTTACGAGGGATCCAGCGTCTACATCGTGCGAAACGGCCCCTCAACCGTATGATCTGACGGCCAAAGCATACGAAACAGCGGCTGTTTCGTATGAAACAGCCGCTGTTTCGTATGAAACTTGGTGTTTTTCATACGTTTGAGAGGCCATTTCAAGCATTTAGATCGTCTAAATGCGAAAGATGATCGGCCGGCTCGGGCTGGCGTCGGCCGCAAATGGTGCTATTTGAAGGTTTAGGAGATATTCGCCGTCCTCGACATCGGACGGGACATAGATCAATTCGGTGATAGTGTTGTTGATGCGGCTCGCGGCATTTGTTTCGAAACTTTCCTGCTCTACGTCCCAAAAAATGCGATGATTTGATAATTTTCCGTCATCAAAGAGGCGGTCGATCGACGGCAGATCAACGAGCAGGTGCCGAATACCCGTCTCCAAGATATACTCCATCGCGTCCGTCGAGAAGTAAGCGGGAATATCGCCGTCGCCATACTGCCTGGTCTTCTTAGTCTCGTCATTAGGCTGTGTGCGGATGATCAGAGCCTCAAACTCACCTGCCGCTCCACCGAACGCATCCTGCAGCAGCCGACGCGTGATCAGCAGATCGTTTTGCTGAGTGTCGGCAGCATAGCCCTCGTCGGTTTCGCCCGCCGCCACCGGCTCGACGGAGATCAACGCCGCTCGCATAAAAACGTCCTGCAGACAATCACGCACCGACAAACGCTCGTGGGTGATGTGGCCAACGCACTCCGTATGAGTTCCGCTGCAATGCGGAATAAACGTATACTGCTCAAAATTGCAGCTGCCGCCGCGTCGCGTATCGCCCACCAGATCATCGGCACGGCACGGTTCTGACACCGCCTGCTCGACGCCGTACGCATTTGGCTGCGGGCCGTTGAATATCAAGGGAATCGACACGTCGATCGCACCTGCATTATCAACATGATAGATCTGATCGTTTATGTAAATGGATGCAGCCATTATCGAGAGCTAGGGCTTCAGTATTTTTTTACATCGCCCGGGCCATTAGCGGCTATCTCCCAAATCATTCTCGATCTTCAGGGCATCCTCATCGCTCGCGGCGCCCCATTGGTCTAACTCGGCCATTAGTTCCTCGTCAGTATCTGTTTCGATTATCAACCTCACCCGATCATGTTCCTTTAGGGACTGAGGGACGCCCGAAACAGGCTTGAAGATACCGTTCTCAAAAATTGCTTCAAGTGTTCTCATTTCACGATCGTATCATAATAGTGCTTTCTGCATTTCATTCCGTACTGCCCCGAGATACCGTTTCTTACAGGCGCTTCTGAAACGTTTTCATAGGGTTATCGCTCAAGTGATGCGTAGCTTTTCGATGACCGTGACGAGATCGAGTTCACTCACGTTATCGACCTGCGAGCATATCTCCATCAACAGCCGGTCCTGGGCGTTTCCTTTTTCCTTTGCAACAGAATACGGCAAGTCTTCGCGAAAGGTAACCATCGAGTATTTTGAGAAGTAGTCCGGATATGTCTGTTCGAGTTTTGTTTCCAATTCCCTCTTGCGGACAAAAACAGGATCGGCAACCGCGTCACGCATCTCGTAAAAGTTCTCTTCGGCCATATCGGCGATGGCATCGGTGTTCACTTTCCTCAGGCTGCCGTATTCTTCATAAACTGTTTCCCAATCCGGGCCATGCTTTTCGATAAGCTGGTCGAGCACGCGGACGTCCTCAAATGCACAGTTCATCCCCTGACCGTAAAACGGAACAACGGCATGCGCCGAGTCGCCGAGCAGCAATGCCCGGCCGCTGGCGTTCCACGGAAAGCACTTAATAGTACCCAGGTTGCCGGTCGGGTTTGTAAAGAAATCTGTCGCAAGGGTCGGCATCAGCGGAACGGCGTCCGGAAAGTCTTTCTCAAAAAACTCGTATAAGGACTCTTCACTGGTGAGTCGGTCAAACGATGGCTCACCCAGCGAGGCAGAAACACGACCGGTAGGGAGTGTGTTCTTCGCCAACCTCGTCGACGCCCCGCCCACGACGCCCTCGCTACCGCTCGGGTTTCCGCCTCTATGTGCCAGGAACAGCGTGCA
>JBBQGO010000226.1:0-4889 GCA_038323125.1 Pyrinomonadales bacterium | reverse complement strand
TATGTCACCTTTGCCGCCACTTTCTACCGCTCCGGACTTGGGGTTGTAATAGTCAAATCCGAGAACTTCGACTTGATAGCTACCATCATCTAGTTGAATGGATTTAACTTCTGGCTGTCCAATTAGCCAAAAAGCCGGATTTGATCTATCTCGCGGCTCCTTTTTCAGGTCATCCATTGAGAGGTCGGCGTCCATTTGGGCTTCCAGTAGAGTAATTCCCGGCCAGTTTGTTTCCTCTATGTCCTTACGAGCTTCTGGATCAAATTGGAACGCACAGAAGAGAACTATCTGCGGTTTTGGCATCAGGCTGTTTGCTTCGGCCAATGCGTGTTCGACAAGGCGCTGCTCCATCGGGGCGTGTTCTGGGCCAAAACATATAACTACGCGTTTTGGAATATCTTCTTTAGTCTCCGCTTCGGCTTGCAGAAAATGTGTTCCACCCAGCGGCTCAACACGAGTGAACTCGATACTACCGCCCCCCTTTCCGCGTACGCCATCTTTTAGTCGATCGATCCATTCACTTTGTCGTAATGTTTCCCCCGAACGTGAAACGGATACATTCGCGTCAGATACAGAGGCTGCCTCAGCGTCATCAACCGATTTTGCATAAGGTGCGGGAACGGCCTCGACAGTGAACGGCCCTGTAACACGATTCTTTGTCGTATCTTTGATGGGACGATCGAGTAGTTTCTCAGGCGTGTTTGGATCGCCATTGGCAATCGATGTGAGTTTTATGTGGTTGACTTCTTCGTACTCAAATCCACTTCCGACGCCTTCATTTGGATGGGCTAGCTTAAAATAGTCCAAATTTGACGTCATTAGTCTCTGTTTCGCCAACGCGAGAGACACCCGTGACGTATCACAAGTTATCCAACGTCGTCCCAATTTTTCCGATACGAAGGCCGTTGTTCCACTTCCGCAAGTAATGTCCAAAACCAAATCACCGGGGTCAGTTGTCATAGCTATACAACGTTCCAGTGTTACGGTGCTAGTTTGAACAGCGTAGACCTTCTCCTTAGAAAAGGTTGATATGATAGTGCCATACCACACATTATCATAGGCGGTGTACTCGAAATCATCCTCGAATCTCATTGCATAACCGCCATCGCTTTCCAGCCTACCGGCTTCTCGTAGTCTTGATAAATGCGCATCAGTCCAATTATCTTTTAGCTGCGCGGATTTATAACGTTTTCCAGTTGCATCATCGACATTGTTGAAAATATTCTCTATTTCCTCTGGAGTTCTTGATCTGAAAATCTCTCTAAACTTGATTGTATCCGTCCTTCCATACCAAACCAGGTAATCATAGAGTCGTTGAATGCGTTTGGCATTTTGGTTCGTAGCTGTCTTGAAGGCAATAATACCCAAAAAGTTTTCTGGGCCGAAAACCTCGTCCATCAATTCGCGCACGTGATGGATATTTTCATCACTGATCTGAACGAAAATAGTTCCGTCGTCTCGCAGTAATTGTTTAGAGATTAGCAGGCGATCCCTCATATAGGTCAAGAAACTGTGGATTCCTAGCTCCCAGGTGTCGCGAAATGCCTTTATCATTTCCGGTTCAGCGGTCAAATCGTCATCCTTGCCATCCGTGACTTTCTTTTTATCGACGAACGGCATGAAGTTGCTGCCGTATTTTATGCCGTATGGCGGATCGAAATAGACCATCTGCACCTTGCCGCCCATGCCCTCCTTCTCAAGAAGCGAATTCATTACGAGCAAGCTGTCGCCTGCAATTAAACGATTTGACCAGTTCTCCTTGTGCTTATAGAACTCTATAGCTTCGCGAAGTGGTTTCTTCTCTACTTCGAATAGGCTAGGCTGCATCGCTTCGCTCGATTCTTCTTCGCGCTTTCTAACGGATTCAATTATCCGTCTCGGATCAATGCGCTCGTGAACGTGAAGACTGACCGTCGGCACTTCGAAGCTCGTATGTTCCGCTTTACCAGCCCATTGAAGCTGTGGATCAAGATGCGGATCATAGGCGTAAGTCTTCTTCTTCTGCCCACCGTTGTCAGTATGTGAATCAACAAGTCCAACCGGCGGATTATTTAGCCGGTCTTTGTCTTTATGTTCGTATTGTTCGATAGGCTTCTGCGACGAAACCGAATTGCGTTTTTGTCTAGGCATAGGGAATTTTGTCGAAAGATTAGATGCTAGCGAGAGTAGCATCTAATCTTAACTTTTATCAAGGAAACGGTAAGCAACCGTTATTGGCATTATCGTAGATAAGCTTGATGACTCTATTTAACCGTGAAAATTTAACGCGGCCAGACGCGACTTTGAACGAGCGAAGATGCCGGAGCTGAAAAATCCTTCGAAAAAGTGGTTTGGGAATGAACAACTTTTGGTTAAAATAGGTGTAATGAGAACTGCTGCAAAGAAAAACTCGATACCGCAAACGCTCGACCTTCGCGATCGGCTAAGGGTCTTAATGGAAAGGGAACTTGAAGGCTTGCCCAAATTGCTCGAAGGTCTGGAAGGCAAGGATCGGCTCGACGCGATCCTAAAGCTGATGCCGTTGGTAATGCCAAAAGTTAAGCCCATCCATCATAAGGAAAACGAGCCCTGGCAGTTTTGAAGTTACAGGTAATAGAACCCAACATTCCCAACCTATTTAGGTTTGAATTTATGCCAAAGTTTCCAAGTTTTCCCGATTGCTTTGATGAAGTAAAGACCGTTACAATCGGCGGACTGAAACGCTTGGGATATTTACGGCCTGGAGCGATAATTCGCGGTTCGTATCGTTGGACACGTCGCGGAAAGCCTTGCGGCTGGATCGAAGTAACGGTCAACTTGCCGGAATCGTTTATGCAGCTCGATTATCTTGCGAACGGCAAACCGATTACTTACCGCGTGAGACTCGAAAGCCTCCCGGCCCACTTCGGCGGACTCAATTGGTATTTTATATGTCCGACTACGCGCAAGCGATGCCGGAACCTTTACGGCATAGGCGAATACTTCCTTTCCCGTTTTGCATATCCGTCCGCAATGTACAGCTCGCAAACCGAAAGCAAACGAACACGCGAAATGTTTAGGGCATTTAGATGTTTTGATCTTCAGAGCGATTACCTAAGTAAGCGCCACTCTCGAACGACGTACAAAGGCAAGTTAACCAAACGCTATCGCCGAATACTGGACCGCGAAGAAAGGAACTGTAACCCCGACACGATCAGGTGTTTTCTAGCTGTTTCCTGACAGTCGCTATTGAAAGGATCAACTCAGCTCCAGTCACCTTTAAGGGATATTGGGAGTGGGGCCTGGCGGAAGCTAAAAGTATTAGACTGAGGCGTGACGCTATAAGCTTGGTCTATTCGAGTTCTGGACCTCCGGAGGGGTCAGACGACATGTTCAACCAAAGGAAAACTTAGAATTTGTTACCTAAGACAGAAAAAGAGATTAAGAACGGCGGTGTGTATGAGCAGAAGGTGCGGTGCGGGAAGCTCAAGTGTCGGTGTGCAAATGGATCGCTGCATGAAGGCTACTTTTACTATATTCGACGGACTAACGGGCTGTTGCGGAAAACGTATATTCCCCGCTCGGATGTAGAGCGAGTACTGAAACTGGTGAACCAGGCCCGGTCTGCTCGGGCGATCGAAAGATCCAATCGATATAAGAGTCGAAATCTGTTCACAGATTTTCAGGTGCGTTTGCGGGAATGGAAAAGTGGAGAGAGGATCTCCAACGCGGGAGGAAAATGACCGAGAAGATGTCGCGAAAGACCCGCATAGGCTCAATGGATGCAGAAATGAACATCGAGAAGAAGGTGTCTCAAGCCTCTGGCGTTCACACGAAACGGAGAACTGCCAACGCTTCGATTGATAGGGAGGCAATAGAGAATCAAGAGACATCAGTGGCAAACCCTTCTGAGCCAATCCATCCCTCGACCGGGACGGCCCGGATAAGCGACGCATTATTTGAAAAATGGGAATCTGAAGAGACTCACTCCGACGAATTGACGACCGCAGTGCCAATCGATTCACTTGAGTCGGCGGTGGGATACAGTTCACTGTTTCGGCAGATGCACCAAAGCTTTCTTAGAATGGTGGCGTTTTATAAGTCTCCGATCGGCGGAGCACTCTCCACGGACGAGGCCCGGGCCAAGGCATTTCACGGCTGCACGAACGAAGAAGAGGCAAAGAAGCAGTTTGATACCTTGATGGGGCTGCCGCGTGAAAGTCTCAACTTTGCTGACCTAATGGAGTTGCAAACCATCGCACCTCGCGTTGCCGAGAAATTCTGGGAAATGACGAAGGTGGAAGGACAGAAAGAATTTCTTTCAGGTCATCTGGGAGCGAATATCAGCTTTCCGGTTGGATATATGAAGGAAGTGTGGAACGTGGCCCGCTACCTGGGAGTTCGCGAATCGTTCATCGCGGAATGGGAGCCTGAAGGCGGAATCGAGATCAGCTTGATCGACATGCTTACCCAGACCTATTTTCAGTGGCAGTACTGGCTTGAACAAACCGTAAAAAGGGGAGAAACACGTGAGAGGGAAGTACATCACGAATATGCTAAATGGATGGCTCAGCAAGGAAAGGAAGCTCGTGCAATGGGTTACGAAGATGGGTATTGGGTGAGACCGTCGATCTCCGAGCAACAGGCGTTAGATCAGGCCGTGCAGATGGCCGATCGGTGGAATCGGATTTTTATGCGGACGTTGAGGCAACTGCGGGACCTTAGGCGGTATTCAACCGTAACGATTAATAATGCCAGCCAAGTCAATATCGCCGCCGAAGGCGGGAAACAGGTAAATGTCGGCAGCGACCAATCAGGCGCCGACTGACCGTCCCCAACGGCCGATTCGCCCTACGGTTCGGAGGGATTACAGTAATATAGGGCTACATCAAACAGGGAAGGCTCAGAGGTAAGATGATATGTAGACCTAT